>JALSJT010000089.1 GCA_026989175.1 Thiomicrorhabdus sp.
TCGGCTCAAAGTATTTTAACGGCGGAACGAACCGCCTTAAATTTTTTACAAACGCTATCCGCCACCGCCACCGTCACCGCCCAATACGTTGCGATGCTAAAAGGAAGTCGCACTCAACTGCTCGATACTCGTAAAACCCTTCCGGGATTACGATTGGCTCAAAAATATGCCGTTGCATGTGGGGGTGGAAGCAATCACCGAATTGGCTTATACGATGCGATCTTAATTAAAGAGAATCACATCATTGCCGCTGGCAGTATTTTAAATGCCGTGAGTACAGCCAAACAGAATCACCCCGACATTACGGTTGAAGTTGAAACCGAAAATTTAGACGAAGTACAACAAGCGTTAGAGGCCGGTGCAGATATTATTATGCTCGACAACTTCAGCCTAGATGAGATGAAACAAGCCGTTGAAATGGTTGCACGTAAAGCCAAGCTCGAAGTCTCTGGTAATGTGGAGTTGCAACAGCTAAAAATGTTAGTCGAAACCAACGTTGATTTTATTTCAACGGGTGCAATCACTAAGCACATCAAAGCAGTCGACCTGTCAATGCGCTTTAATATAACAACTTAACATTTTGAATTTAAACTAAATTAGAAACTACATTAACTGGGCAAAACCTCGTGAACGAACACCACTTACTCTTAAACATTGTTTTTCTACTCAGCATCGCGGTAGTCACCGTGTCGCTTGCTAGACGACTACACTTCCCCCCTATTCTTGCGTATATCATTGTTGGAATGGTGGTCGGCCCTTACGGTTTAAGCTTAATTGAAAAAGAGGAAAACATCAGCTTATTAGCTGAGTTTGGAATCGTTTTTTTACTCTTTGCCATCGGGCTTGAGTTCTCAATCAACCAGATGATTGCCATGCGACGACTGGTGTTTGGGTTGGGAACCGCACAAGTTTTTATTACTGCACTCGTGGTATTTGGTATTGGCTGGTTAGTCGGCTTAGACACTAACACAAATATTGTTATTGCTGGTGCATTTGCCCTCTCTTCTACCGCCATTGTCATCAAACAACTGACCGAACAGTCTGAAATTCACTCCAGACACGGCCGTGCAACCGTGGGAATCTTAATCTTTCAAGACATCATGGCGATTCCGCTCTTAATTCTAATCCCTGCACTGGCGATGAGCATGACCGATGGCAGCGAAAATGCCCTTGCCTCAACCCTTGGTATCGCTTTTCTAAAAGGTATTTTAGTCGTCATCATTATGTATCTAATTGGTCGCTACCTATTAAAACCCCTTTTTCATGAAGTCGCTTCTGCCAAATCCCAAGAGCTATTTACTCTTACCGTATTAACCGTTGCACTCGGTGCTGCCGTCTTTACCGAAGAGATGGGACTTTCTATGACTTTAGGTGCATTCTTAGCGGGCATGATGCTCAGTGAAACCGAATACCGCCATCAAATCGAGTCCGATATCCGCCCCTTCCAAGATATTTTTTTAGGGCTATTCTTTGTCACCGTCGGGATGATTATCTCACTGGATATTTTGATTGAGCATTTTTGGAGCGTCATCCTATTAACCATTGTCATTTACGTGGTCAAAGGCGCCGTTATCTATGGTGTTTCGCGTTTATTTGATAAGCCTCCTGGGGTATCCACCCGCGTGGCACTCTCCGTCTCACAAGTGGGCGAATTTACCTTAGTGATTATGACCCTTGCCTTTACCTACAACCTCCTACCCGAACAAGAGGGAAACATCCTATTAACAGCCGCCGTGTTAAATATGGCGATTGCCCCCTTTCTAGTCAAATTTAATGGACGCATCGCCAACTTCATACACCCAACCAGCTACAAAGCCAATCAACAAGAGATCGAACACTCTATTGAAGCCGATACCCAACACATATCCAACCACGTCATCCTCTGTGGCTTTGGTCGTGTCGGTCAAATTGTCGGTCGCCTACTGCACTTCTCCAACCAACGCTTTATCGCTTTAGACATGGATATTTCTCGCGTAAATGAAGCCCATGCCGCTGGTGAAAATGTCTACTACGGCGACGCCAGTAAACAGACCATTCTGCATGCGGCCGTCATTGAACGCGCAAAAATTGTCATCATCACCTTTACCGATTTGCACGCCTCCATCAAGGTATTAAAAGCGATTCGTCAAGTAAATGAGAACATTCCAATTCTAGTGCGCACCATCGACGATAGAAACCTCGACGAACTCGTCGAAGCCGGTGCCACTGAGATTATTCCAGATACCTTCGAATCCAGTATTATGCTAGCATCTCACCTGCTCATTATGCTCGGTCATCCGCCAAGAAGAGTCTTAAGACTCACCCGCAGCATCCGTAAAGATCGCTACCAACTGCTCGATAACTTCTACCCTGGAGAGGACGACAATCCCTTCCAAAAACACCAGATCATGAAGCACATTATTCATACCATACCACTCGATGAGAGCGCCTTTGTGGTCGGTAAAAAGATCAAAGACATCGACCTTGAAAAACTCAATGTCAGCATCAAAGCGATCAAACGCGGGCAAGTAAGAGGTGAACACCCCTCAAACGATACCCTCATCAAAGAGAATGACAGCATCGTAATTACTGGGCTGCCAGAAGACATTGAAAAAGCGGAGTTTTATTTTAAGACGGGGAAATAGTTCAGCCTCTTCACTATTGGAAAGCTATGTGCAACGAAAAAAAATAAACCTTAAACCTCAATCCAAATACAAGAAGCGATACGCCCCGTTTTACCTGAGCGACGATAGGAGTAAAACTGTTCTGCTTGGGCATAGGTGCAGAACTCCCCACCAAAAATCGCGGTCACACCCAGCTGATTCAGCTCTTGCCGAGCAATCCCCACTAAATCAGCCAAGTATTTTGGCTCATTTGTGGCGGGGCTTTGCGATGCAATTTTCGTAAAAAACTGCTGATTATCTGGCGCTTTTTTCACAAATTTATCCAATACATCCTGCCCGACTTCAAAGTGTTCTGCACAAATAGCTGGGCCAATCCAAACCAACAACTCTTCTACCTTAGATTGAGCATGCTTTTTGGCTAAAATATTAGTAATCGTTTTGCTGACAATCCCTAGGAGCAACCCTTTCCAACCAGCATGAATGGCGGACACAAATATGCCTTGTTTATTGGTAATTAACAGCGGCAGACAATCCGCGGTCATCACAATTGAAACACACCCTTTCTGGGTCGTCCATGAAGCATCCGCAATAGGGGGGGGGGAAATTTTTGGAATCGAATT
>JALSJT010000090.1 GCA_026989175.1 Thiomicrorhabdus sp.
GCGGTCATTTATACCGCACCATGAAAAAAATCATAAATCATTTGGGCTTTATTCTGGCTAATCCCTTTGACTTTGCTCAGCTCTGAAACCGAAGCTTGTTTTACCTGAGTTAACCCACCAAAATGCAACAGTAGATTTTTACGGGTTTTAGGGCCAATGCCCTCAATGCTCTCTAAACTGGAGTGGGTTTGTGCTTTGGTGCGCTTAGCACGGTGCGAGGTGATGGCAAACCGATGCGCTTCATCTCGAATGTGATTAATTAAGTGCAGTGCAATATGATCGGACTCTAAATCAATGCCTTGCATATTGTGTGGGGTGTAGAGAATTTCTAGCCCTGCTTTTCGCCCCTCTCCTTTGGCGACGGAAACGAGTGGAATATGCTCTAGTTCTAGCGTTTTTAAAACGTCAATGGCTTGGCTCAACTGCCCTTTTCCACCGTCAACAATAATTAAGTTTGGAAATAAACTTAAAAAATTCTCCCCCCCCTCTTTCGCTTGCGCTTTTAAACGTTGATAACGACGGGTAAGCACTTGGTGCATTGCGGCGTAGTCGTCTCCGCCAGTAATGCCTTCAATATTAAACTTTCGATAGGCTTGGGTATTGGGTATACCGTCGCTAAAAACCACGCAACTCGCCACGGTTAACTGCCCTTGGGTGTGGCTAATATCAAAACACTCCATCTGTGTGGGCGCGGTGGGCAGTGCCAACACTTCTTGCAGGGCTCTGACTCGTTCGGCTTGCGTCGCCTTTTGGGTTAGATGCTGTTTTAATCCCGTTAAGGCGTTGGTGTGTGCGAGAGAGATTAAGGATTTTGCGGTCTGTTGACTCGGGTGTTTTAAGCGAACGTTACGCCCCCTACTCTCTTTTAACCACATTTCTAACGTCGCTTGCTCAGGCAATTTAACGGGCAGTAAAATCTCTGCGGGTACGGGATACAGTTGATAGTGCTGAGTGATAAAAGCTTCCAAAACCGTTGCTTGTTCAATGGGTTGCGCCATGTATTGACTGTTTGGGTAGAAGTGTTCACTGCCCCATAAATTTCCCCCCCGGTACATCATTAAACAGACGCACACTTGATTGGCTTGCTCCGCCATCACAATCACATCCATATCTTTGGCGTTGGGTTGATTGATTAAGTGCTGGCTTTGTATGGTTCTTAAGGCAGATATTTTATCGCGATACTGCGCGGCGGTTTCAAACTCTAATCTCTGCGAGGCGGCTTCCATTTTTTGCGCTAAGGCATCGACCACGGTAAAACTTTTGCCTTCTAAAAAGAGTAAGGTATGGTTCACCTCCTCTTGATACGCTTCTGGGCTGACTAATCCCTCTACACAGGGGCCTGAACAGCGTTTTATTTGGTACTGCAAACAGGGGCGTGAACGATGATTAAACACGCTTTCGGCACACTGTCGTACCTTAAATATTTTTTGCAACGCTTGCAGGGTTTGCTGTACCGCAGAGGCGTTGGGGAATGGGCCAAAATATTCGCCTTTACGACGCTTGGCACCACGATGATAACTTAACGCAGGAAAGGCTTTATCGGTAGAGACGTAAATGTAAGGGTAGGACTTATCGTCTCTAAATAGAATGTTGTATTTTGGTTTATGGCGTTTAATCAGGGTGTTTTCTAAAATAAACGCTTCGCTCTCGGTGTCAGTAACCGTGACTTCTACTTTGGCAACTTGCGCGACCATCGCCGCAGTTTTAATTTCGCCATGGCTTTTTTTAAAGTAACTGGAGACCCGCTTTTTTAAGTTTTTCGCTTTGCCGACATAAATAATGGTGCCATTCGCATTTAACATGCGATACACACCAGGGCGTTGGGTCAATTGTTTTAAAAAAGCAGAGACGTCAAACGGCGCTTCGGGCTTTTTTTTGATTTTTTTTTCAGTTCTTTTTTCAGTCATGGAGATAACAGGGTAGAATTAGCAAAGTCCCCATATTATAAGGTATTCAGAATGAGCCAAACACCCGAAAACAATAACAACAACTTTGAGCGTCTCGCGCTTGCCGTTGAGTCGTTAGTCAAACAAGAACGCTGGACACGCCGCTTTGCGAACTTTCTTAAGCTCGCCATCGCCGCCTACGTTATCTTTTTTATCTACCTTGCGGTACAAAAACTCTCTCCGGTGGAGGATGGTTCCCTTGTTTCAGCGGGTAAACAACATGTTGCGGTGGTAAAACTTGAAGGGCCGATTGTCCCCGGCACCAAAATCAGTGCAGAGACCATTAACCCCCTACTGGAAGAAGCGTTTCGTAATGAGCACAGCAAGGCTGTGATTATTAAAGCTAACTCACCGGGTGGTAGCCCAGTTCAAGCGGCGATGATTAATGATGAAATTATTCGCTTAAAGGCCATCTATAAAAAACCCATTTACGTGGTGGTTGAAGACATTTGTGCTTCAGGTTGTTATTACATTGCGGTCGCCGCCGATAAAATTTATGCCGACAAAGGCTCGATGATCGGTTCGATTGGTGTTCGCATGGATACCTTTGGCTTAACGGGTTTAATGGATAAACTCGGTATTGAAAACCGCTCGATGCACGCAGGCGATCATAAGGCGTTTATTGACCCGTTTAGCGAAAAAGACGAAGTAGGACGCAGTTTCTTTAAAGAGATGGTACTGGAAAAAACCCATCAACAGTTTATTGCCACCGTGCGTGCAGGACGTGGCGATCGCTTAAAAGAGACCACCGAAACCTATTCTGGCTTAGTCTGGCTGGGAGAAGATGCGGTTAAAAATGGGTTAATTGATGAGCTGAATAATCTAGGTGGCGTTGCCAGAGACATTGTAGGCACTTCTCGCATTCACGTGTACGAACCACAACGCTCTATTATGGAAGAGATTATGGGCGATATTACCAGTGAAACATCGGCTAGATTGGCGTTGTTTTTGAGTTCTATGCGTTAAATCCGAGCACTGGAGCTGGTACTGAAATGACTTGCCCCTCCTCCTGATAAGGGGGAGGCTGGGAGGGGGTTAAAGCCTCATATCCACATTTAAAAGTACGCCAGCAACATAGTGTCGTTACCCCAACCCTCCCCTTCTCAGAGGAGGGAGCTTAATGTAGGCATTTTTTGTGTGCTTACATTTATACGTTGACCCACCTATCCCCCCTTCTTTTTGTTACAAACCGCTACTCATACATTTTTCCT
>JALSJT010000091.1 GCA_026989175.1 Thiomicrorhabdus sp.
GATAATTCAGCGCTACGGGGAATGCTCAGCTTTTCACTTGAGACCGCTGGGTATGAAGTGTTTGAGGCAGAGTCTCGGGCAGAGGCGATTTTACAGCTTAAGCAGCATCGTATTCCCGTGGTTATTTTAGATATGGGGATGCCACCAAATCAGTATACCCCCGAAGAGGGGTTGACCGTCTTGGACTGGGTTGTCATAAACCAACCTGAAACCAATGTAATTGTTTTAACCGGGCAAGAGAGTGAAAGAGTGTCGTATCTCGCTCTTAAACAGGGTGCATTTGATTTTTTAGAAAAACCAGTAACGGTTGAAATGCTGTTAGCGGCCATAAAACGAGCCTATCTTTTTTATGAACAAACAAGCAAATTGAAACAGCAAGAGGGTATTCAGAAGGTTCAGATTGAAGTGTGCTTGGGTCAAGGGGTCAAAGAGACACGTAATCAAGCAGAACAAAAGCTGGTAAAGCAGGTTTTGTCCGATACAGGCTTTAATGTTCATGAAGCCGCGCGCCGTTTAGGGCTTAAGCGTGAGAATATGTATTACTTAATTAAAAAATACGATCTTCAAAGAGAGGAGGAGTTAGAGCCTTCTAAGAAAGGTGAATGAATGGATAGTACAGAGCCATTATTGGTTATTCATTGGTTATGGTTAGGCTTGGTGCTGATTGGGTTAACCCTATTTTTTACAGCATTTTACTTTAGACGCCAATCTAAGCGTTTAAGTAAAGCTCTTTCAGATCTGTATGCATTAAATCAAAAAGTGAATCAAGATGCCTTGAGCTTCTTTGAGCAGTCATGGCCTATTTTAGCATCATTAGGGTGCTTACAAATGATTGCAAAAATTCAATGGTTTGGAGAGAAAAAGACGCTTTGTTTAGGTATAAAATCATCGATACATGGAAAAAAGCAGGTATTTCATATTTCACGAGATGACATGGTGTTTGACTTAGAAATTAGATTAAATCGAAAAGCGTCAGAACCTGGAAGTCTCTCTTTTTTAGTGATTAAAACGTTTTTAAATATGTTAGAGCAAAATTTAGTCCTTAAACAGGCTGAAATTTTGACCTCACAAAAACGGTTAGAGCGCTATCAGCTATTTGTTCAGCATGAAATTAAAAATATCGCACAGTTTGTGCAACTGTTATCGGAGCAAGTCAGCACCATACAAACAGATAAAGATAAGCTTCGTTTGATTGATCGATTACAGCAAACGTTGCCTATGATGGCTGATCGAGCTCAAAAGACGATTCTGCATATGAATCGTTCTAGTACCAAAGAGTACCAGTGTTCGGAGCTGAACTTGCATATACTGATGCAAGAGGTGGTGGATATGTTCTCTTTGAACACCAAAATAGAGGGGGAGGCGAGGGTTTGTTTGCCCGTTGTGCTCTTAACTGAAGCGTTTAAAAATGTTTTAGGTAACTTTAGAGATCATGCAATAACAGAAAAAAGGATTGATATTACGATAGAACCTAATGCCGAAGCGCACAGTGTTTTAATAAATATTACCTGTCAAAGAGACGTGTTACATAATGAAATACCGCCAGAACGCTTGTTTGAGCCATTTTGGACCACGAGTGAAAGTGGCTTGGGACTTGGGCTTTTTTTAGCAAGAGAGCTGTTAAAGCAAATGAGTGCTCAAATTCAGTTTGAGCAGCAACAAAAAAGTTTTGGTTTTTGGATTAAACTGCCAATCAATGGTTGTTTGGAGTAGGTGAATAACATGATTAGACAAAAAAGACACTCACAAAAGGGCTATACCTTGGTTGAACTTGCCATTGTTCTGGTGATCATGGGTATTTTAGCGGCGGGCGTGACGCTTGGGCGGGAGTTGATTGAAGATGCCAAGGTAAAGTCCATTATTAATGATTTTGAAAACTTTAAACAAGCACACTACCTATATATAAAGCGTACAGGACATCCACCAGGTTTAAGCCGTGATGCCGATGGAAATTTTACCTTTGACTCTTGGGGTGCAGGTAGGGTCGTTGTTTCCAGCCCTTATTTTAATGATTTAATTGCAGAAGGGTTAATTCCAGACATAGATCCTGATGATAACTTTGTTATACACGCTTATGGCGGTCAATGGTTTGCCTCCTCCCGAAAGGAATTTCATGCCTACATACCAGGTTCACAAATCTGTGCAACTGCGTTGCCTCTTTGGGCAGCAAAGGCGGTTGATTATAAATTAGATGACGGTAATCCAAGCACTGGACGTATTTTAACGGGCTCTGGCAATGCTAATGATGGCAGTACTTTAACGGGTAGTTACGAATCGCTAGAGGGCAGTTTTTTGGCAAAACAACCGCGTTTTACAACTTGTTATGCACTTTAAAAAGGTAAATAGAATGGCTTTTTTTCAAAAAGGATTTACGATGATAGAGTTTGTCATCGGCTTAGTTTTAGTGAG
Source organism: Thiomicrorhabdus sp. (assembly GCA_026989175.1). Classification (GTDB taxonomy): domain Bacteria; phylum Pseudomonadota; class Gammaproteobacteria; order Thiomicrospirales; family Thiomicrospiraceae; genus Thiomicrorhabdus. The sequence continues at coordinate 2,410 of JALSJT010000091.1, forward strand.
CCTAATTGTATTAGGTGTTATAAAAGGGCAGGCATTGATTGAGAATGTAAAGCTGAACCAGTTGATTCAAGAGTTTGAACTCTATGAGAATGCAACGAATACTTATATCGCAACACACAGGAGAGCGCCGGGTGCTTATCAAACGGTAAATGCATTTGGTGGAATAGGCAATTACTGGGAGGAGTCCCGTTTTTGGAAGGATCTAAGAAAAGAGGGCTTGATTGAAGGAGACCCAAATGATGGGAGCTCTCCCCCCGAGCATGTTTTTGGCAATCCAACAAATAGACCTACTTGGAGAATTTTACGATTTGATCCTATTTTTTTGATCTGTGCTGAAGGACTTAAGGATGAATATGCGGATTTGATTGAAAATAAGTTTAATGACGGTGGTGATACGAGTTATAAGGCTGGAAAGGTCTATATTTATGCACAATATGTATGTAAAGAAATGCTGGTCGGAAAGGGGGGGTAAAAAATTTTTACTCTTTTTTTTATTTCTTTGCTTCGTTAATATAGAACCACGTTTAAAGCATTTTTAAATGATTTTTTTCAAACAAAAGAGGGCGTTGCCATGAATACAACAACACAAAATCAAAAAGGGTTTACACTGGTTGAGATTGCCATTGTATTGGTTATTATCGGATTACTTCTTGGTGGGGTATTAAAAGGGCAAGAGTTGATTACTAACTCGAAGATTAAAGCGGTAACAGGGGATATTGAAGG
>JALSJT010000092.1 GCA_026989175.1 Thiomicrorhabdus sp.
ATTCCGCATACTCCGCTAAACGCCCATGAAACTCTTGCACACGTGCTAACCAGCCTGTGCGAGAGTCTTGGTCTGGAAAACGTTGTGCCACCACATCGCCCATCATCTCATCAAACGTTTGCTGTGCGTCACTAAACTGAACATCCAATTTTTCAATCGCCATCTGCCACTGCACTAAATACGGCGGTAGATCAGACATATTGACCCCATAATCGCTTTCAGTGTCCTGAACCGTATCGTACTCCGCCACTGCCGCTTGCTGATAACTAACCGCTTTGGTTTCCGTTTGTGTTAAGTTCAATTGAAAACTTTGCAACTGACCAAAATCAATTTCAAGCTCCATCGCTTGCGCTAACGCCTTTTCAATATCGCCATCAAAAAAACTATTTGCCAATTGATCCACTTGCTCAAAGACATCAAAAATCGCCTTTAACTCCGCTTCATTCAAATCGCCATTAACCGAAAACGCAAACTGCTCTTCAAAAGCAGTCGATTCCATCATCTCTTTGCTTTCAAAATATCGTACACCGCTTGGCCCAGACTGAGCGGATTGCGCTTGACGATACGACTGATACTCCGCATACAACTGTCTAAAATCGACCGAAACGGTATCGCCCTCTTGCGTGGTCAACTGCAAACTCATGGTCTCACTGTATTGATACGCACTCTCAAACTGAGTCATACGCGCCGCCGCCATTTTGCCCTGCTCAGTCGGTAAAAACTGATCCTGCTTAACCTCAGGTTGATTGAGCTGCGAACGAACAAGATCAGGCGCCCCCAACACAGAACCCGCACTGGACTTATCCGCTTTACTGTCCGAGTTAAACAACGATTTAGCCAACGCGGGATCTTGAGAAATTATATTGGAAGACATTACAAACTCCTTTTTGCAACATTTTATAGGATAAGTACATTATCGGCAGCACCTCAAAAACCTTAAGTTAAATTACCACCTTTTCAAATCAAACCACATTAAACATCAGACAAGAACACTCTCTCAATAGAGGTGTTAAAATAAGAAACTTCTCAAGAATATAACGTAGAAATCCTATGAAAAAAACATTCATCCTACTTTTTACCATCCTACTCTCTGGTTGCGCAACCACGGCCAACTATGAAAAGAAGCTCAATACTTGGGTTGGCACTTCTGTTGACGATCTTATTTTAGGTTGGGGCGAGCCTGAAAAAATCTATCAAAAAAAGAAGGGGGGGAGAATATTTGAATATTCAAGAACGCAACGAGTACAGACACCTGAATATAGCTACACGGTTCCACAAACAACCTTCAGTTCTGGCATTTATAAACCTTACGGTAGCACGGTCTATAACGATTATTACGGTGTTCAGACAACCTATATTGAAAAAACAGTGCCTGCGACCAGCGTAGATCTAACGTGCACCACTCGATTTGCGATTAATGATTCCGATATTGTTACCGACTATAAGTTTTCTGGTAACGACTGTAAGGCCTCTAAATAATCTATTCGAAAACCAACGATTCAAAGTAGTTTGGGTATAATATTGGCTACTCCGTTTTAACAAGGTAAAGGCGAGCTTATATATGAACGTAACAATCTGTTTTATTGGCGCAGGCAACATGGCAAAAAGTTTAATTGGCGGATTAATTGCCAGTGGATACGATAAAGAAAAAATTATTGCCACCGACCCTTCGACCGAACAACGTGCCGCCCTCACCCAATCCCTCGGCATAAAATGCTACGAAGATAACCTACACGCCATTGAAAAATCCGATGTAGTGGTGCTTGCGGTCAAGCCCCAAATGTTACAAACGGTGTGTAACGATATTCAAGCCAAAATTCAAGCCAAGTCCTGTTTGGTTATTTCAGTCGCGGCTGGTATTCGCTCCGTTGATATTAATCACTGGTTAGGCGGTAATATTTCGGTTGTTCGTGCCATGCCGAATACCCCCTCTTTGGTTCAAACGGGTGCGGCAGGGTTATTTGCCAATGAACACGTTTCAACCAAACAAAAAAGTCAGGCCGAACACATTTTGCGTGCGGCTGGCCTTACCATCTGGGTGGATGAAGAGACACAACTAGATATTGTGACCGCCCTGTCTGGCAGTGGCCCAGCGTACTATTTTCTGTTTATGGAAGCGATGGAAGAGGCGGCGATTAAAATGGGATTGGATGCAAAAACCGCACACTTACTGACCATGCAAACCGCATTAGGTGCCGCCAAAATGGTGATGGAAAGCGCACAAGATTGTGCCACGCTTCGAAAAAACGTCACCTCTCCCAATGGCACCACGCACAGTGCGATTCAAAGTTTTGAACAGGCCAACTTACGTCAAATCGTTGCCGAGGCAATGACCGCTGCGCAACAACGTGCTGTTGAGATGGCCAATGAACTCGGAGGAACCACCTAATGGATGCACCCATCGGACAAGGCGGTCTGTTTTTACTGCAATTTGTAACGGGCATTGTCATCTTTATGTTGATGTTGCGTTTTTTATTACGCGCCACCCATGCCGACTGGCGCCACCCGATTGTGACCTTTACCGCAAAGGTCACCAACCCGCTGTGCGCCCCCATTAATATGGCATTTCCCCTCAAGGGGCGTTGGGACTGGTCGGCACTCGGCACGGCCATTATTGTACAGGCGCTATTTGTGATTGCGATTGGCTACTTAACGGGGCGTGATTTTGGTGCCGCGTTTATCGCATTAAGCGCCACCACTGAGATCATGAATCAACTACTTGATATGATGTTCTGGTTAATCATCATTCAAGCGGTTTTAAGCTGGGTCTCCCCTGGAAACAACCCAAATACCGCTATTTTTGACCAGCTTACCCGACCAATATTAGCGCCCTTTCAACGTGTTATTCCGTTGGTAGGCGGCATTGATTTATCCCCCATTGCCGCCATTGTTGCGATTAAGCTATTTCAAATTGTTGTGGTGGGTTCCATTGCGGGCATCGCACAACGCATGATAGGTTAAGACTCAAGATGACTCAAACCGCCCCACAAAAAAACTCTGATTCATTAGGCGTAATCACCCCCCAAACACTCTCGATTGAGTCGCCACTGACCCTTTCAAGTGGCACGGTTCTGCCCCGTTACGATTTGGTCTATGAAACATACGGTCAACTGAACGACAGTGCCAGCAATGCGCTACTGCTCTGCCATGCACTCAGTGGCGATCACCACGTTGCGGGGCTGGATGCCAACCAGAAACCCGGCTGGTGGGACAGCTATATTGGCCCTGGCAAGCCCATTGATACCAACCATTTTTTTGTGGTTTGCTCCAACAATTTAGGGGGGTGTCATGGCAGTACAGGCCCCACCTCCCTCAACCCAGAAACGGGGAAAACGTATGGTCCAGACTTTCCCATTGTGACCTGTCGTGACTGGGTCAACAGCCAAAATGCACTGCGAAAACACCTAGGTATAGAGCAATGGGCGGCACTCATTGGCGGCTCCATGGGTGGAATGCAAGTGTTGCAATGGGCGATTGATTACCCAGATAAGCTGCGCCACGCTCTCGTCATTGCCGCCGCCCCCAAACTATCAGCACAAAATATCGCCTTTAATGAAGTCGCACGTCGCGCCATAATGACCGATCCTGACTTTCATGAAGGTCGATTTTTAGAGCACAACACCACGCCAAAACAGGGGTTGGCACAAGCCAGAATGTTAGGGCATTTAACCTACCTGTCCGATGATATGATGGGCACAAAGTTTGGTCGTGAACGCCGTGAAGACGCCTTAAAGTATAACTATGAAGTGGAGTTTCAAGTGGAAAGCTACCTACGTTATCAAGGGGAAAAATTTGCTACCAAACAAAATTTTGATGCCAACACTTATCTCTTAATGACCAAAGCACTGGACTACTTTGACCCTGCGGCGGAGTTTGACCATGACCTCTCCAAAGCACTGGCACAAGCCACCGCTAAATTTTTAGTGGTCTCCTTTACCAGCGATTGGCGCTTTGCCCCTGAACGTTCACATGAGATTGTCAAAGCCCTGCTCGATAACGATGCCGATGTGTGTTACGCAGAGATCACTTCCGAACACGGTCACGATGCATTTTTACTGCCCAATGAACACTATGAAGGCGTGTTTAGAGCCTATATGAAACGGGTATTACAAGACATTCCTTCTCAAGAAGGTGAGACAACATGAGCCAACTCACACCAGAATTTAAACTCATCTCCGAATGGATCACCCCAAACAGTCGTGTATTAGATTTAGGCTGCGGTGATGGTCAACTGCTCAAGCACCTCATTGATACCTATGATGTCACGGGCTACGGGATGGAGATTGATCCTCACAAAAATATTCAAGCGATTGAAAAAGGCCTCAATGTTATTCAAAGTGATCTCAACAGTCACGATTTAGCCGACTATTTTGATCCCAACTCTTTTGACTATATTATTATGACCCAAGCGCTACAAGTGGTCGGTCGTCCAGATCAAGTACTGGAAGAGATGTTAACCATCGGCAAACAGATTATTGTTACCTTTCCGAACTTTGGTCACTGGCGAAACCGTGCACAACTGCTGTTAAAAGGTCGTATGCCAAAAACCGATACCCTGCCCTACCACTGGTTTGATACCCCCAACATTCACATGTGCACCTTTAAAGATTTTGAAGAACTCTGTGAAAACAAAGGAATTGAAGTGGTTGCTCGCACCGTTGTCAATACGGAGCATCGCAGTAGTTTAGGAATGAAAATTGCACCGAATTGGCTGGGTGAGGTGGCGCTGTATAAAGTGCAAAATAAACATTAAACGTAACCTCTCTAAAATAGAGTATAGGGGGGGGGAAAAAAATGACAACATGCTTAGATTCACCCGTGACGATATAAAACAACAGTTTGACCGTGCCTATTATCAACGAGGATTAGATTATTTTAATGATAATTATGTCTTAGATTTAGATTATAAAGAAACGTCCACAGGTTGGTTCATACAATCCTTTGTGCAAGGCAGCTGGGGAAATGATTACGAGCAAGACATTGACATCACACAAAACCTTTATGGCTTTGTGATAGAAGGTCGCTGTAGCTGCCCTGTTGGGATTAACTGTAAACACGTTGTCGCAACCTGCTTAGAACTTCAAAGCAAACTAAACTCAATCGTAAGCACGCACAACAATAATGTGACAAAAAAGCCTACCTTAAATGCCGCACTAAACTGGTTAGACAACATGGCGGCCACCTACGAAGAAGTCAAATCAGCCAATGCCACAGAAGAATTTATTGCGTACCTCCTTGATTTCGGCAACTATCAAGACAACACCTTAGAAATCAAGCTAGTTATTACGAAACCGCTTAAAAAAGGAGGGCTCAATAAAGGAAGAAGCGTTCAACCTTATACCATTGCTTATGGATATTCTATCTCTCTGCCCATTGATCAAGAAATTTGTAAATCATTAGAGGTCATCTCACATGCCTCAAGGTACGGCACTCTCACGTTTGAAGGTGAAATGGGTTTCATCACGCTGAATAAAATAATCAATACTGGCCGTTGTTTTTGGCAAACGACGAAAGGCACCCTCATATCAATGGATGAGGAACGCCCGCTAAAGCTGTACTGGAAAAACACTGAAAACAACCAAACTTCATTACAAATCGCGATCGAACCCGAAGGGGAGTTATTGTTAACCACCCCCTTTCTTTATTTTGACAAAACGAATCACGTTATTGGCAGCGTATCCAATGCGCCCTATACGCTTGAACAGATCAAAACGCTACAACAAACACCCGACATTCCCCTAGAGCTGGTGGATGAATTTAGCCGTAAACTGCTCACCGCCCTACCCAACCTCACGCTGCCCCCTCCTAGTAAAATCGAATTCGTTACCATTGAAAATGAAACACCACAACCTATTCTGATGCTGTTAGGTCACATGGATGCATCGGGTCGCCATACTCACCTGATGCGTTTACGCTTTGCTTATCAAGGGCATGAACTCTCTTTTCACCCTCAAACCGAGTGGCAAACGCTTGAAACCGATAACGCCTTGTTACGAATACAACGTGACTTACAAGCCGAAGATGAAGTGATTGATTTACTCATTTCACACGGGTTTGACCCGCTCAGCAACGACGCAGGCGACCTTGCATTTGCCAGTTACGATAAAATTTTAGCGGAAGCGGTGAAACGCTGGCAATTTTTTCTTGAAGACACCATTCCCATGCTCAAAGAACAAGGATGGCAGATTGAGGTTGAAGAGAGCTTTCAGCTCAAATTTCACCAATCCCAAGAGTGGGATGTCGAAATTGAAGGCAACAGTGACTGGTTTGACTTACGATTTGATATCGAGATTAATGGCCAAAAAGTCCCCTTATTGCCTTTGATTGTGCAAGTTCTCTCAGAATACGATCAAGACAATTTACCAGAAGAACTCACGTTACCCTTAGGTGAACATGAATACCTCACGCTGCCCAGTGAACAAATCAAACCCGTATTGGATACCTTATATGAGCTGTACAGTGATGACAGCTTAACCAGTGACGGCACACTCCGAATGTCCCGTTTTGATGCCGCGCGTTTAGCCGACCTAGATGAAAACAGTACCGCCATACTGCACTGGCAAGGCGGTGAAGCGTTAAGAGAACTCGGAAAACAACTCAAAAACTTTAAAGGCATTACCGATATCCCCGCGCCTAAGGGCCTAAACGCAACCCTGAGAGACTACCAACAATCAGGACTCAACTGGTTGCAGTTCTTACGAGAATATCAATTCGGTGGCGTATTAGCCGACGATATGGGCTTAGGAAAAACCGTGCAAACCTTAACCCATTTACTGGTTGAAAAAAGCCAAGGGCGCATAAACAAACCCAGTCTGATTATCGCCCCCACCAGTCTCATGAGTAACTGGCGACGCGAAGCAGAACAATTTACCCCCGAACTGAAGGTTTTGGTACTGCAAGGAACCAATCGTCGCGACTACTTTGATCAAATTAAAGACCACGATTTGATACTCAGCACCTACCCTCTGCTGGTTCGAGATGAAGAAGTTTTGCTCTCACATGAGTTTTACTATGTGATTTTGGATGAAGCACAAGTCATTAAAAACCCACGTTCAAAAGCGGCAAAAATGGTACGTCAACTCAAAACAGAACACCGTCTTTGCCTAACAGGAACGCCAATGGAAAATCATCTTGGGGAACTTTGGGCACTGTTTGACTTTACAATGCCCGGCTTACTCGGTAGCGACAAACAGTTCAAAAAACTGTTTCGTACCCCCATTGAAAAACACGACAATGTCGAACAACAAAGCCGCCTAACCAAACGCATTGCCCCCTTTATGCTGCGCCGAACCAAAAGCGAAGTGGTGACCGAACTCCCCGCAAAAACCGAAATCATTCGCAGTATTCCACTGGGCAAAAAACAGGCAACACTTTACGAAAGCATCCGCTTAACCATGGAAAAAAAGGTACGCGACAGCATCGCCAACAAAGGGCTGGCACGCAGTCATATTATGATTCTCGATGCCTTGCTTAAACTTCGTCAAACCTGCTGTGATCCAGCCATACTGTCACTGCAACAAGCCAAAAAGGTCAAAGAGTCCGCCAAAATGGAACTCTTGATGGACATGCTGCCCGAAATGCTCGAAGAAGGCCGACGCATTCTGCTCTTCTCACAATTCACCAAAATGCTGACCATTATTGAAAACGCCTTAACAGAACACGGTATTGTCTACAGCAAACTCACCGGACAAACCCGGAACCGAGATGATGCCATTGAAAAATTTAAAAGCGGAGAAGCCAATATTTTTCTAATCAGCCTCAAAGCTGGTGGCGTAGGATTAAACTTGGCCGAAGCCGATACCGTGATTCACTACGACCCATGGTGGAACCCCGCCGCCGAAAACCAAGCAACCGACCGTGCGCATCGAATCGGTCAAAAGAACCCCGTGTTTGTCTATAAATTGATTACCGAAAACACGCTTGAAGAGAAAATTTTAGCCATGCAAGCCAAAAAACAAGCGCTCGCACAAGGCGTTTATGGCAAAAGAAAAAAAGGAGAAGATGCAAAACTGACAGCAAGCGACCTCAAAACGCTGTTTGAACCGTTGCAATAAATGTAAATCCGTAAGAAAGTAACACGGCTATTTGACGAAAATTCACTGAAAAAATGAGGGGATTCGAGGGTATTCAGAATTCTGAATACCCTCTCTCGAAAAACAAGATTAATGCGTCACCACTCTAGGCAGCTCTTTCGCTTGCTCAACCCAGCTTTCGACTTGCGAAAGAACAGGAACTTTGCGAACCAAGTTTTTTTCTTCGTTCACTTCTTCCATTTTAACTTGAAGATTTTCTGCATTACGTTGTGCCAGTTCAGGAATGGTATCAACCCCTGAAAACTTAAGAAGGTCAGCATATTGTGTACTAATGCCTTTCACTCGTGAAAGATCGGCACGATTCACCCAGCCTAGAATGACCTTTTCACCAATGCCTGATTTCTCCGCGACCTCATGACGTCCTTTTTTATCACAACACAATTTTAAAAGGTTTTCTAAGGTTGTCACGCCTGCCTCTTTTAATTTTTCAGCGTACTTCTCTCCAATACCTTCAATATCCGATAATTTTGACATGTTTATATCTCCTGCTTTTAATTATGATTACTTACCAAAAAACTTTCCTGCGAGTCCCATTGCACCCTCTATCCCACCAACAGAATCTAATAGCAAACCTCCACTACTTGCGTTATCAACCATTTGAGGAATTGCATCACTTAATCCACCAACGGCTTCTGACTCACTCATACCTAATTGAGACGCAAATGCAGAAATTTTATCCGAGCCAAAAAGATTCATCAGTTGATTGGCATCAATCGATTGATTATCACCATCACTCAACCAAGACTGCGCCATGCCAAGCAAGTCACTTCCCTGTAGGCTACCAATGAGGCGACTAATATCAAACCCTTCTTCACCACCCACTAAATTAGACAGTGCCGACATCAATACATCAGGGTTAAGGTGACTACCTGCCTCACCACTTTGATCACTGTTCATAAATGCCGAGGCACCTAATTTTAAAAGACTTCCTACATCCATTTCTGGCTCCTTATAACTTTCCGTAGCACACTCCCGCTTCAGCAGTACTGATGCTATATCGCTACGTAAAAATAAGGTTATAATTAAACGAATATCATGTCAATATTTTTTATACAACCCTAAAACAATTTGAACTCTCCCCACAGGTTTGCTAGGCTATAGGTAAATAAAAACAATTCTCATTTCGAAAAAAGCAAGCCATGCCACAACTCAAAACCCCCATCAAACATAACCGCTTACTCTCACAATGTTCGGCTGGACAAATTAGCCAAATTACGGCGTTATTAGGGGATGCTAAAATCAAAATGCGCTTGGTACACTTAGGCTTTCACACCAATAGCGTGGTGGAGTTGATCTTAATACGGGGTCAAAACTTAGTGGTCAGTGTCGATGGCAGTCGCTTTGCAATGGACAAACACATTGCAGACTTTATACAGGTTGAGCCATTATCATGAATCATCCTAAAAACCCGTTTAAAAAATTCTCCCCCCCCTCTCAAGCTCCGGTAAAGCTGGCACTTATTGGCAACCCAAACAGTGGCAAAACCACGCTCTTTAATCGCTTAACAGGGAGCCAACAAACCACAGGAAATTGGCCGGGGGTCACGGTTGAACAGAAATCGGGCACCTTTGAATTTAATCAACACGATTACGATGTGGTTGACTTGCCGGGCGTTTATAGCCTAGAACAAACCTCCCACAGCGGGCTGGACGAACAGGTTGCTTGTCGCTATTTACAAAACCAATCCGCCAACCTCATTATTAATGTGGTGGATGCAACCAGCTTAGAGCGTCAGCTTTTCTTGACCGCGCAACTGTTGCACATGGGACTTCCCATGGTGGTGGTGCTCAATCGTATGGATCTATTGGGAGAGCGTAACTTACACATCGACTGCGATAAACTGGCCGAGCACTTAGGTTGCCCCGTTATTCCCGTGTCCGCCTATTACAATAAAGGGGTGGATCATCTTAAACAGCTCCTACCAAAGCTCATTGACCAACCCACTAAGCTCCCCCTTGAGCTACCTGAGGCACTGCATCAATCGGTACACGCTCTGCAAAATCAAATAAACAACCATTTTTTACCCACCCCCTCTTGTTGGCAGACATTGCAAATGCTAATTCACCCCCAGACAGCGCCCACCACCTTACAGCCCTTTTGCCAAGCTGAAAAACAGCGCTTAGAAGCGTTATATCAAGAAGATCTTCCTCTTATTGTCGCCGATCTATACTTTCAATTTGCCCACGATGCCGCACACGCCTGTCAAACTCATACCGATCAATTTACTCGAAGCACCACCGACCAACTTGATCGCTGGTTACTGCACCCCTATTTAGGAATGCCCATTTTTTTAGGCATTATGTATTTGGTCTTTGCGCTCTCCATCACCATCGGCAACGCCTTTTTAGACTTTTTTGATTTAGGCGCACAAGCCCTATTTGTTGATGGACCAACGGTTCTACTTGAGTCCATTCATACCCCACAATGGCTCATCTCTTTTATTGCACAAGGGGTTGGCGGGGGTATTCAAGTCGTGGCCACCTTTATTCCCGTCATAGGCGCTCTATTTCTACTGCTCTCTATTATGGAAGAGACAGGGTACATGCAACGCGCAGCACTGGTCATGGATGGCTTAATGCGCCGTCTCGGTTTATCGGGTCAAGCGTTTATTCCATTAGTGGTGGGGTTTGGTTGTAACATTCCAGCGGTACTCGCCACTCGAACACTGCCCAATCAACGCGACCGAATTATGACGGCGATGATGACTCCGTTTATGTCGTGTAGCGCACGGTTAACCGTCTATGTGATGTTTGCCGCCGCTTTCTTTACCGAACACGCAGCACTGATTGTTTTCTCTCTCTATCTGGTCGGGATTGTGGCGGCTATTCTCACCGCCTTACTGTTAAAACATACCTTGCTTCCCGGAAAAGCCCCTGCCCTGCTGATGGAGCTGCCCATTTACCACAAACCCGCCGTGGTTAACGTCCTGCTTAGTACCCGTAATAAACTCAAAAGCTTTATTCTGGATGCGGGAAAAATTATTGTGTTAGTCGTATTAGCAATTAACTTCTTAAACAGCTTAGGCACCGATGGTACATTCGGTAATGAGAACCAAGAACAGTCGGTACTCAGTACCATGGCGAAGTTTGCTACTCCCGTGGTCGAACCCCTTGGCATTACTGAAGACAATTGGCCAGCAACCGTGGGCATCATTACTGGACTACTCGCCAAAGAGGTGGTGGTGGGGTCACTGGATGCACTCTACCAAAATGATGTCGCCCAGCCTGAAAGTACAGAGCACTATGACTTTATGGGTGCCATGCAAGTGGCACTGCAAACCATTCCTGCCAATCTGAGTAGCATTGTGACCAATGTCTCTGACCCACTCGGATTGCAATCTCTTGATAACCTTGAAGACAAACTCAAAATTGCCGAAGAGCAAGGCTTTACCCTATCCACCTTAGATAAAATGGCGATGCACTTTGATGGCAATATTGGTGCTTATGCCTACCTCCTACTTATCCTGCTCTACTTTCCCTGTGTGGCCACCTTTGGTGCGATCAAGCAAGAGTTAGGCTGGAAATGGGCATTGTATAGCGGTGGCTGGAGCCTGTTATTAGGCTACAGCGTGGCGGTTGGCTTTTACCAAAGCGCGACCTTCAGTCAGCACCCCACCTCTGCCACTATTTGGTTAAGCCTAATCACCTTTATTATGTTGAGCCTTTATGTCGTATTGCGCCGCATCGGTAGTGCTTCGAACGTCCAAAAAATATAAAAAAGAGAGGGGGGGGGAGAAAAAAATGATTTTACTTGAACTCAAACGCTACATTCAGCAGCATCAACAAGTCTCACTCCAAGATATTCAAGCGCACTTTGATCTCTCCGAAGAGGCTGCATTAGGCTTACTCGCCCCCTTACAACAACAAGGCCACGTTTTAACACTTAATACGCCCCACGCCTGCACCTCTAAAACCTGCCATACAGGCTGTGCACAGCCCGAAAATATTCAATCTTTTCTATGGAGTGATTCCGTAAAGAAACCCGTTACCATTCCCATTCAGTTGAAATAGAATTTTCTCCCCCTCCTTCAAAAATCAAATAATTGAATACAGATTAATACTTACCTAATCACATCTTCATCTATTCTTAATCTTTTCATTACCTAGATACTCATTTAGCTTTGTTCTAATAGTTCCATCAAGCAAGGAGGTTCTGCATAAGTCCTTTATCATTTCTTCCCCCCTACGAAGCTTTAAAAGGACTTATGCAGAGACTCCTTAAAAATAGTCCATCAAAAGGAAACATCCCATGAAACAAGACAACATTGAAAACACCGCCCATACAAGCCCAATTAAAGCTGAGCGCATTGCGTTAGCAAAATCCGCCTACACCACTCGTTTAGTAGATAAAAATATCATTAAAACGCTCTTAAAAGGTAACTGGAAACCTAAGTCTGGCGACTTAGTTTTGGCACGTGTCGAGCGCATTGGTCATCACAAACGCATTGAACTAGCACACGGTCGTCGCTCTCCGATGTTTGTTGGTGATGAAATTATTGTCTGCTACGGTCATCGTTATGCCCCTGACCAGTTTGAATCGGAAGTGCCTAACAACTTATCCGAATGTCAGTTGGTTGCGGGTGGCGGTATCGCTTCTAAATGTTTAACACGCCATGATAAAACCCGTGTACCAACACGCATCCAGCCGATCGGTTTATTAGGTGATGCCGAAGGGAACCCTGTTAATATCGCCGACTGGACCGTTCCAAATATTGAAACCAAACGTCCACGTCCATTCATCATTACCGTGGTTGGCACCTCAATGAATGCCGGAAAAACCACAACCGCCGCCCACCTTATTAAAGGGCTTACCCGCTCAGGCATGAAAGTCGGTGCCGCAAAATTAACGGGAACCGGTGCCGGTGGTGATCGTTGGTTAATGGTCGATTCAGGCGCGATTGAAGTGGTCGATTTTACCGATGCAGGCTTTGCCTCCACCTACCAAGCCACACTGCCAGAATTACAACAAATTCAAATGCATTTAACCAACCACCTACAAGCACAAGGTGCTGAAGCCATCGTACTAGAAGTGGCAGATGGTCTATTTCAACAAGAGACCGCGATGTTACTGGAGTCACCTGAATTTAAAGAGAGCATTGACGGTATTATCTTTGCGGCGGGCGATTCAATGGGCGCACACGGTGGTGCAGAGTGGTTACGCAAACGTGACTTACCCATTATTGCACTCAGTGGTTGTGTCAGTGCCTCACCACTTTTGGCTCGCGAAGCACAGCACACCACAGGACTACCGATGTTAACGCTTAGCGATCTGTCTTCGCCAGAAGTTGCGGTACAAATGTATGAGCTATGTGGCTCACTGTTTGAACAACAAAACATTAAGGCCAGCTAAAATGAGAGCCATACCCGATATTTTAGTCGGCCGCCGTAAATGGCTTATGGCACGACTGATTGGTAACGGGATTACACAGGCATTCGTTATGATTGCCACCGCATGGTTAATCAAAACAGCGTTTGATGACTTTATAATCCCCGGCGAAAGCACCCCCTCCCTCTCTCTTATTGAGTGCGGGATTGGGCTGGCAGTGGCGGGCTTCGCCATTGCACTGCTCAGAATGCTGGAACGCATTGATGCCGAACGCATGGGTCAGGACTATACCCATGAGATTCGTACGGGACTGTTCACCCACATGAACCGCATCTCCCCACGCTTACTGCAAGGGCGTAGTCGTGGAGGCATTATGTTGCGCTTTATTGGCGACTTAAATGCACTTAAACAGTGGGTCAGTTTAGGCGTTGCACGTTTAACCGTTGCCAGCATCACCACCGTGATTACCTTGGTTATTTTAAGTTTTATCAATGCCACCTTAGCACTCGCGGTTGCCAGTGCAATGGTCTTAGGTGGCCTTGGCTCCTATGCCTTGGGCGGTTGGTTACAAAATGCGGTGCGAGAAGCACGAAAACGTCGTGCCAGACTGGCCGCCAATGTGAGCGAAAAAATTGCCTCGCCTGCGGTGGTACAAGTGTTTGGTCAAACACGTCGTGAACGCCGACGTGTCAAACGACAAAGTGAAGATCTTATGAACGCCATGGTCAACCGTGCAAAAGCGGTGGGCGCATTTAGAGGTGTAATTGAATTAACTGCGGCACTGGCAACGGGAAGCGCACTATTAGTCGGTGCTTTTTTAGTCAATGCGGGCGACACCACCCCGGGTACCGTCGTCGCAGCCATGAGCATTGTTGGACTGCTTATCCCCTCTTTACGTGATTTAGGTCGTGTACAAGAGTACTGGCACGGTGCGGTCGTTTCACGTGAAAAAATCAGTGATTTTATCGCCATGCCTCGACTCGGTCGAGCCCCCCGACAAGCCAAAGAACTACCAGACGGTCCAGGTGAGCTCTGTTTTGAAAATATCTGTATTACACAAGATAACAATGCGAAAGATAAAGGGTTTAGTGCCCGAATTCCTGCCGGTCAAGTGGTTGCCTTAGTCGGTCCAAATGGCGCAGGAAAATCAACACTGCTGTCCCTTGCCGCACGTTTGATGGATATGAAGCAAGGTAAAATTTTACTCGATGGTCATGACATCACCAAAGTGGAACCCAATTCACTCAATAAAGCCATTGGTGTCATGACCCCTGACCTTCCTTTACAGCGAGGCTCCATCGAGCGTAATCTCAGCTATCGACTCCCTAATGCCACGGAAGAGGAACTTGCTGAAGCCCGAAAGTTGTGTGATATCGACTCGCTAATCGAAAGCTTACCCAACGGCCTACGATTTCGTATCACCGAAGAGGGCGGAAATTTATCGCTCGGCCAACGCCAACGACTTGGACTGGCACGCGCCATATTAGGTAAACCACGCCTACTGTTGCTCGATGAAGTGGATGCCAACTTAGACCATCGTTCCGCGGCGGCTTTACGACGCATACTGGCGGATTATCCCGGAACCGTATTGCTGGTCACCCACCGTTTAGACTGGGTAAAATTGGCCGATCAAGTATGGCATATTGATGATGGACAACTCATTGAAACGGGAAAACCCAGTCACCTACTCAACCGTAACAGTGCAACAGCAAAACTGTTTCAACGCCCTAAAATCGTTGACCTATACACTGCCAGCTAAGGAATCTATCAAGATGTCAGTCTCTAAGCGGATAAAAATGCATCAACTTGCCCAAGATCAAGCGTTGCACTATTTTTTGTACACGCCAACGAAGCTTAAACCCAACGCGCGTGTGCTCGTTGCCGTTCATGGAATCTCTCGTAATGCGCGCAAGCAAGCCCGATTATTTGCAGACTATGCCGAACGCTATGGTGTTGTTGTAATTGCGCCCTTATTTAATAAAAAGCACTATGCCGGCTATCAACGTTTAGGGATTAGTGGTGAACGTGCCGATTTAGCCTTAAATGCCATCCTAAAAGAGGTCGCACTCAAAACACAAGCGAACACCCAAAGCGTTTACCTATTTGGCTACTCTGGTGGCGGACAATTTGTACACCGTTATGCTATGGCCTACCCCCATAAAGTGAAGGCGATGGCCATTGGTGCCGCAGGATGGTATACCCTACCGAATCCAAAAAGACGCTTTCCTTACGGGACGGCTCCTCACCCAAAACTGCCCGATTTAACGTTTAATAGGGCAAAGTTTTTGCGTATTCCAGCCACCGTACTAGTCGGCGAAGACGATACCTTACGAGACAGCCGACTGCGTAAGTCTGAAAGACTCGACAAACAGCAAGGCTTAAACCGCTTTGAACGCGGTCAAAACTGGGTTAAAAGCATGGAGAAAGCCGCGCAACAATACGGTCTTGAAACCTCTTTTCGCTTTATCCCACTACCGAACTCTGATCACTCCTTTACCCGCAGTGTGCAAATTGGAGGCATGGCAAAACAGGTTTTTCAGACCTTTTTTGGCAGAGAACACGCCACAACAACGGCTAATTTAATTCCGCGTAAAAATGCCCCCAGCATCGTGAGCTACAGCCAATTAAACCAAGCACTTGCTATTCAGTTATAAAAATCTCATATAAAGAGACCTTAATAATGCACCTAACAACACCCTATACAATTTTACTCTTTACCTGCTTAACCGCGCTCTCCCTAACGGCGCATGCCAACAGTAAAACCCTGACTAGTAAGGGGTTTTTATATCAGTCCGATGACGGCAATATTAAACTCAAAATGGGCGGTCGATTACATCTTGATGGCGCGATTTTTAATGAAGATAAAACCGCCTTAGAAAATGATTGGATGGTTCGACGCGCCCGAATTTCATTAAGAGCAGACCTCTTTAATGACTGGCGCATCAGTGCACAATATAATGTATCAGGCGATGATACCCCTTTTCAGTCCGCCTCCATTCGCTACTCAGGATTTCATAAAACTCACCTAACGGCGGGTCAGATTCAAGAGCCTTTTAGTCTTGAAGAGACGACTAGCTCAAACAACTATACCTTTATGGAACGCTCACTCGCCAATGCGTTCAGCCCTGGCTATAATGTTGGCTTCTCTATAAGTCAGTGGGGAAATAATTGGGGGTTCTCAGCAGGAACCTTTTGGGAAACCTATATTGAAGACAGCGACCTGTTTCCTCAAGATGGCGCCAAAGGCTTTAGTGGTCGCCTAACCTTTACCACCTACCGAGACCACAATACCATTTTACATTTTGGGGGTTCCGCCTCCTACCGTAAGCCGGATGCCGATCAAAAATTACGCATTCGAACTCAACCAGAGTCTGATATAACCACCGAAACGTTTGTGAGTACCGGGCGAATGCGTAATGTTGACAGTCAAATGATTCATGGCATTGAAGCGGTTCTTGCCACAGGCCCCGTGACCTTACAAGGTGAATACATTGCTACACGTGTTTCACGCTTTGAGGACAAACAAGACGAGACCTTTGATGGAGGATATTTATCAGCAAGCTGGCTGATTAATGGAAGACAACGAAGTTACTCAACTCGTTCAGGAAGCTTTGGGGCAGTTAAAGTGGGTCGAGGTCAAAATGTATGGGAAGTCGCCATTCGCCGTAGTTTTATCGACCTAAACAGTGGAACAGGCACCATTACAGGTGGTGAGCAAACCAATACCACCTTTGCACTGAACTGGTATCAAAATAAAAATGTTCGCGTCATGCTCAACTACATTAATATCGACACCGATCAAGAGGCGGGTGACGATGACCCCTCTATTCTGCAAATGCGTTGGCAAATAGTGATGTAAAAGCGCCCCACTTTTTTATCGACATAAAAAAAGCCCGCAATTGAATCATCAATTACGGGCTTTTTTGTTTTAGCTCAGTTCAGCTATTTTTGAAACGCTTTATGCGATAAATATAACGAACCAGATACCAACAAAATAGACAGTGCATAATAAAGTAAGTCCATTGACTCCGTTGGCTTCAAGAAAATCGCTTGCTCAAAGAACATCACGATCAAGATCAAAACAATCACTTTTGCCAAACGATCTTTCAACTCATCCAAAGAGTTGATGAATAAAATATTGCTTGCACCGTGCTTAGTGCCTGCTACATCAATTTTAGAGATAAACAGCTCATACAAGCCAAGTGCAAAAATCAACATAATCGCACCCAATAAAAAGCCATCAACCGATCCCACCACATGCGCAATGGTTTGAGACTTTAACAACGCACGCTCAGCATCCGGTAACGCATGATAATTGGCCAAGTGCGAAATCGTGTAATACACATCAATCGCCGTTAAATAAAAGATCGCAAACGCAGTAATCAAACTGGCCACTACCGCAATCAACACCACAAAACGACTGTTCCATAAAATGGATTCAAAAGCCTTCTCCCCCACTCCTTGCTCTTTTGTATCACTCACCGCATCCGTTACGGGAGTTTTTGGGCTATCCGCCATAGTTGTTCTCCTTTGTATTAATCTAAATGTATTGATCTAAAAATGTTAAGAGAAAAAGTAAATTAATGCTTTTCACCCAACGCTTCAATGGTTAAATTATGATTGGTGTAAATACATAAATCACCCGCAATATGTAGTGATTTTTCCACCACATCACGTGCCGATAATTCCGTATTCGCCATTAACGCCTGCGCCGCCGCATGGGCGTAACTACCACCCGAGCCAATCGCGATAAAATCATCTTGTGGCTCAATGACATCACCTGTCCCCGAAATCAGTAACATATTGTCCTTATCCGCCACCAACATCATCGCCTCTAACTTTCGCAAAGCACGATCCGTACGCCAATCTTTTGCCATCTCAACCGCAGCGCGCATTAACTGACCGTTATGGGTTTGTAGTCGCGCTTCAAATCGTTCAAACAGCGTAAAAGCATCGGCGGTTGCACCCGCAAACCCAGCAATCACCTCTTTATTGTATAAACGTCTGACCTTACGCGCATTGCCTTTCATGACCACATGCCCCAACGTAACTTGGCCATCGCCACCAATCACCATCTCGCCATTACGTTTGGCGCATAAAATCGTAGTACCTCTAAATGACATACTTTTTCCTTCCAAAATAACTGAATGCCCCATATTTTACGTGAAAATCCAAACGGATTTAAAGTATTCGAGGGAATAACTGGTGAACGACTGAACGGACACTCTTTCAAGAGGTAATGATGCGAGACCTTTGCACGAGAGGATACACGGATAAAAAAGGCTAAAATATGACTGATTTATTAGGCGGTTTTATTGAAAGTGGAGGGAAAAAACTGAATTGAAATTTTCTCCCCCCCCTCTCTTTCATCTACCTAAAGGACTTAGGTAAGGTAGCAAGGCTCAATTGCATTTACTGGTCTGCATTTAAAAACTCTCATTCAGTCTAGCTTCAAGTAAATAATTCTTAAGCTTTCGCTCACTACGCATAACATAGAGGATAAATACTTTCTCTTTTTCAACACGATAAAAAATACGGCATGGATTCACTATGACCTCCAAATAACGTGAATTTTTAAGTTCAGGGGGAGTTCGAGCAGATTGTGGGAATTGCTCTAACCGTTCAACACTTGCAAAACTTTTTGAACGAGACGCTTGGCCGCACTTACTTTATCGAGCGCAATGTATTCTGCAATATTATTTAAATCCTGCAATGCTGGCTCTGTCCAAATTATTTGAGCCATTTTTCCATTTTCACTTGCGCTTCTTGGTGAGTGAAAACTCGCTGTTCAATAATGGCTGTTTCGCCACGAGCAACGCCTTCAAGAATATGCATACGCTCTTGCATGAGTTCATAGTCTTTAACGTCCACCAGATAGGCAGACGGCTGACCATATTCGGTTATAAGCACGGGTTCTTTTGTCGAATGCAACTCGGCTAAAATTTTGGTTGCTTGACGCTTTAATGTTGTTACAAGTTCTATTTTCATGAAAATGATGCTATTCGATCACAGCAAGCTTATCAAGTTATTTTTCGCCGTGGAGATTGTAAACAAAACACCTTCACTTCCGTTTCTTAGCTCTCGGATGCGCCTGATCATACACCTGCGCTAAATGCTGTAAATCGAGCTTGGTATAAATTTGGGTGGTCGATAAACTGGCGTGGCCTAGAATCTCTTGCACCGCGCGTAAATCACCGCTGGACTCTAATACATGGGTGGCGCAGGCGTGGCGTAATCGGTGGGGGGACATTTTTGTCGGTAGCCCTGCTT
>JALSJT010000093.1 GCA_026989175.1 Thiomicrorhabdus sp.
ATTAACAACTCCAGTGGTCAAAAATTTATCTCTGTAAATGTCGTTGTTTATGTCACCTGCATTGAACAAATTCATGGCATTTATGGTGACTTAAAAAAACACCCTGAAGTGCTAATGACGCTATAAAAAAACATTTAAAAATTCTTCCCCCCCCCTATTTGGCACTTATGACCATTCAAATTCAACACCTCGGCTTGCAACCCTATCAAACCACTTGGCAAGCTATGAAAGACTTTACCGAGTCACGTCAAGAAGAGACGCCCGATGAACTATGGATTGTGGAACACCCAGCCGTTTTTACTCAAGGGTTAAACGGCAAAGCCGAACACCTCCTCAACCATAAGAACGGCATTCCCATTATTCAAACTGATCGAGGAGGGCAAATAACCTTTCATGCCCCCGGTCAACTGATTATCTATGTGTTATTTGACCTCAAACGAGCCAAATTAGGGGTACGCGCACTGGTCACCTTAATCGAGCAGAGCATTATTGACTATCTACAAACGCTCGACATTCATGCCCATGCACGCCCTGATGCGCCGGGCGTTTACGTTGACCAACAAAAAATCGCCTCACTGGGGCTGAAAATTCGCAAACAAAAAAGCTACCATGGGCTTGCCCTCAATATCGACATGGATCTCAGCCCTTTTAAAGCCATCAACCCTTGTGGCTTAAAAGCCATGAAAATGACGCAAATCGCTAATCTATTAACCTCAGCACCTACACTCTCACAAGCGGGAGAGAGCTTAACTCAAATATTAATAAAACGGCTCAATTCAACTCATTTATAATGGTGCACAATTAAACTCCTGTTTTGCGACCCCTTACATGTCAAACATCCCACAAACTCAAGAAATTCGCCTCGATCAAATCGGCAACTTAAAAAGCCGTAATGAAGCCATGCCCAAAGGGCAATATAAAACCAAGTCGCTCAAACATCGCCCAGATCCAACCGCTAAAAAACTAAAAAAACCAGCCTGGATTAAAGCCAAACTGCCCAAAGCCAAAGACATTCACAAAGTCAAAGCCCTAAAAAACATACTGCGTGAGCAAGGTCTACACAGCGTATGCGAAGAAGCCTCCTGCCCCAATCTAGGCGAATGCTTTGGACATGGCACGGCCACCTTTATGATTATGGGCGATATCTGCACCCGAAAATGCCCTTTTTGTGATGTCACTCATGGACGACCTAGATCGCTCAACGCTGATGAACCCACTCATCTCGCCCGTACCGTAAACGCCATGAAACTCAACTACGTGGTCATCACCTCTGTGGATCGTGACGATCTGAGAGATGGGGGTTCGGCCCATTTTAGCGCCTGCATTCAAGCCATTCGAAGCCAAGCCCCCAACACCAAAATTGAAGCCTTAGTGCCTGACTTTAGAGGCCGTTTAACGGTCGCCTTAGAAACCCTCAATCAATCCCCGCCCGATGTACTCAACCACAACCTAGAGACCGTACCGCGCCTATACGAAGAGGCACGACCCGCAGCCGATTACCAAGCCTCTTTAGACCTACTCAAACGCTTTAAAGAGATGAACCCAAGCACCGTTACTAAATCGGGATTAATGGTTGGCTTAGGCGAGCAGATGGATGAACTGTTACACGTCATGCAAGATTTAAGAGACCATAAGGTTGAAATGTTAACGGTTGGACAATATTTACAACCTAGTGATTACCATTTAGGCGTAAAAAAATACTGGACGCCCGATGAATTTAAACAAGTAGAAGAAGCGGGCTACGCAATGGGCTTTACCAATGTCGCCTCAGGTCCCATGGTACGTTCCTCCTACCATGCCGACCTGCAAGCTAAACTATGATACATAAGGAGATCTTTGCATGAAAAAAAATACCGTTCAACGATTCTTATTTAAAAAGCTCAATATTCGTGGTCAAGTGATCCAACTCCACGATGCATGGCAAGCCATGATTAAAGATCGCCACTACCCCGCCGTAATTGAAAAGCTACTCGGTGAACTCACGGCCTTTTCGGTGATTATGGCAACGGGAATGAAGCATAAAGGAAAAATCACCTTACAAATTCAAGGCACAGGACCTATTACGCTATTAATTGTTGAAGTCACGCACGACCTCAAGATAAGAGGCATGGCAAAAACCAATCAAACCGTTCAAGAAGAGGCGACACTGGATGAACTATTAGGCGATGGACAGATCTTAGTCACCCTAGAAAACACCCAAACCCACCGTCACTTTCAATCCTTTGTTGAACGTACTGGGGAGAATATAATTCAAGTCTGTGAAAACTTCTTAACGCAGTCCGAACAACAACCCTCCAAACTCTGGCTTGCCGCAACCCACGAGGCACTCGGTGGTGTCTTTATTCAAAAAATGCCCGACTCCGATGAGCGAGATAAAGATGGCTGGAATCGTATCCAAAGTATCAGCAGCACCCTTCAAAATGAAGAGCTGACCGAACTGGACTCTGAAACTCTACTGCACCGTTTATTCCATGAAGAAGAAGTCACCTTATTTGATGCGCAACCCGTACAATACGAATGCCCACAAGACAAAAGCCGAGTTGACCAAATGCTCATTGGTCTCGGCGAAGCGGAAGTACGAAAAATCCTAAAAGAACAAGGCGAAATTGTCATCCATAACGAAATATGTAACTTCCATGCTCGCTATGGCGAAGAGGAGGTAAACGCCCTATTCGCTGAAGCACAAAGTGACATAAAACCTCAAGATGAGACACTTCAATAGAGGACTGGGGTCAGTGTAAAAACCACCCCTATTTTTTACACTGACCCCAGATTTTATTGATTGAGCATTTCAAGTAAATCTTCTTGTGAAGGGGCAAACCAGTAGGAGCCACTTACCGCTTTTGAAAAGTTAAGTAACTGGTCTATTTTTTTATCTTCGGTTAGCCCATACATGCTCTCTAACTGCGAGGTAAACCGTAGTAACTCGCAACCAAATGCTAAAAATAACAAGCCCTTTTCCGTTACCGTACCAAACGGGGCGGAGCGGCGATAGATTTTCATTGGTACGCCATCTACCTTTAAGTCGGTTCGGCTAATATGCGAATCATCTGGCATCGCATCGCCTTCTAATTCGATATTCTCCTCTTTTGTGCG
>JALSJT010000094.1 GCA_026989175.1 Thiomicrorhabdus sp.
TTAACTCTTTTGCCAAAGTGGTTCTGGAAACGATTGCCACCCCCACATCGGACTCAACCGCCATTTTAACGGCCTCAGGACTGCCCAGTTCCATCACGACTTTTAAATCACTGTAACTCATGCCCTGCTCTCGAATATAGGTATTAATCACCGCTCGTGACCCAGAACCTTCCTCTCGTGAAACATAACCGTATTTACGAATATCTTCTATCGTGACCTTATTGCGTTTAGCCAATGGGTGATCTTTCGGGCAGATCAACTGCATTTCATCAATGCGACAAACATGAACGTCTAAATTTTTATTATGAACCGGGGCTTCCACCAGCCCAAAATCAATCATGTTATTTTCGACCATCGCCACAATGGCATCAGTATTTCCCACTTGCAGTCGAATATTAACGTCATCATATTGCTTTTTAAACGCGCCCAATAGGCTAGGCAGCATGTACTCTGCCACCGTAGTACTTGCACCCACTACAAGGGTTCCCGTCACCTCACCCGTCATCTCACGAACATCGCTGTTCATTCGTTCATACAGCTCAAGTACCTGACCTGAATAGTCGTAAACTACCTTACCCGCTTCGGTCAGTGTAATTTTATTGTGTGTTCGATCAAAAAGGCGGGTATTAAAGAAATCTTCTAACTGCTTAACTTGAAAAGTGACTGCGGGCTGAGTCATATGCAATGCTTCAGCCGCCTTAGTAAAACTCATTACTTTTGCAACGGTATGAAACACCTGAAGACGTCTATCCGACATACATAATATCCTTTGGTTTTATCGTGTGGCTTTTTGTAAAAGAGATGAATATAGGGCGTTCCTTAAGAAATGTCAATCAACTTATTAAGAGAGACCTTTGCACGAAAGGATACACGAATAAAAAAGGCTGAAATACGCCTGATTTTCGTTGAAAACCTTGCGAATACCTAGGTATTCCCTGCGATTTCCGCCTCAATCAGTCACATTTCATCTCTTTTTTCTCTCGCGCCCCTCTCGTGCAAAGGTCTCTAAGAGAATACCAGCTTCATAAGCACAGCCTATCTTTAGTCATAAACAAAGCTAATAGCCACCTGAGCTACCGCTTTTTCATCGATTTCAACTCCTGCCTAAGTAGCTCAATTTCCGTTGACATATGCGCAATTAACCGCTCGGTGTGTTGCTCATTTTTTTGAGTTTGATAGCTTAAGCTCACCTCCAACTCTTGCATGGATTGCAGTAAATCTTTCTCTAATTCTTGTTGATCAGAACCGATTAAAAACGCTGCGATATTCGCAGAGACCAGAGAGAAAAACAGCACCCCAAACAGAATCAAGACAGCACCAAATATACGACCATCTTCAGTATGAGGCACCACATCACCATAGCCTACGGTGGTTACCGTCACAATGGCGTACCATACCCCATCAATAAAAGGACGCTCCTCAATATACGAGAATACGGCACCTGCGCCAACAATTAAGAACGCAAAGGTTAGTAAAATCTGTCCAAAACGATTACGGTTTAAAACCGCTGAAACGCCTTTAAAAAAGGCGGTAAAAAATCGTAAAAATAGCAACAATCTTAATGAGCGAATAATAACGGCCCAGTCGCTCCCCCACTCAATC
Source organism: Thiomicrorhabdus sp. (assembly GCA_026989175.1). Classification (GTDB taxonomy): domain Bacteria; phylum Pseudomonadota; class Gammaproteobacteria; order Thiomicrospirales; family Thiomicrospiraceae; genus Thiomicrorhabdus. Next base: position 1,603 of record JALSJT010000094.1, read on the forward strand.
CACGGAAATGCGAGCAGCACAATCACCACACTCAGCCAGTTCTCTCGAAGATACCGAACCTTGTTACGAACCAAAACTAAGTTCACAACCAGCTCTAAAACAAATACTGCCCAAATAAGATCTGAAAACCACTTAGCTTCTAACTGCTGCTCCGAGTAGTACATTAAAACCTGAACAAAAACAGCCAACAGTGCAAACAGCACTAACACTTCCAACCACTTCCCGACTTTTAGCGCCCGTTTATTCTCTAAGGGGTTAACACCTGCAACTCCTAACAAGGCTTTAATATTTAAACGTCTCTTCTTCATAGCTTAGTTCTTAATAAATCCCATTGTCTTTGCCAATTTAGGCAACGCTTCTCGACCACTCAATGCTTGCCCCATTAACCAATTTTTAAGCGGGGTTAAGCGGTTTGCCAAAGGCAGGAAACCTTTCCGAAAGGTGGTTTTTACCGTCGTTTTTAAACCGCTGTCTTGCTTAAATAACCAATCAAACGCCTCCATTGAGCGTTGCACAATCGCATTATCACCACGACGCCAGCGTTCGTACGTTCTCAATACCGAACGTCGTCCCCATGCCTTGCCGGCTTGCTTGGCGTTTAATACCGTTTCAATCAAGGCGGCGGCATCCAACAAACCTAAATTCACCCCTTGCCCTGCTTGCGGGTGAATGGTGTGTGCGGCATCGCCGACCAACGCTAAATTCTCTTTTACATAGTGCTCGGCATGTCTTCTTGTTAATGGGAAAGCAGCGCGTTCACCCACTTCAATCACCGAACCTAAACGATAGTCTGAGGCTTTAGACACCTCTTCGGCAAATTCTTTATCGGATAGCCCTAACGCCCACGACATCTTCTCCGTTGGCAGATACCATGCAATGGAGCTAACCTGCTCGCCCATCGACAAATAGGCAAATGGGCCATCTTGGGTATAACGCTGCCAGCAAGTATCTTGCGTGGGTAACTCGGTTTTAACACACCCCACCACTGCACACTGTTCATAATCGTGGGTATCTAACCCAATATAAGCCATCTGTCGAATTTGGGAGTGCGCACCATCTGCGCCCACCAACAACTCGGTTTGAACCTCTCCCATGCCGTCAATCTCTAACCAAGCCTTTCCCTGCTCTAACCGCAGGCTTTTAATGGTCTGGTTTAATAGCACCTGAATCGACTCACACGCTTGCACTTTCTCCCACAATGCCGCTTGAATCACGCTGTTTTCAACGGTATAGCCTAGATTTTTCTCCCCCATCTCCTGTGCGGAGAAATGGATTTCGCCCGATGAGAGATCATCCCAAACATGCATGGCGGTAAACGGGTGACAGCGACGCGCAGCAATGCCTTGCCATGCGCCTAAATTTCGTAGCACATTTTCAGAGGCACGGGTTAACGCACTGACACGAACTTGATAGGGTGAATTCGAATCCCATGTAGTATCAACCGCTTGTCGCTCCAGCAACAGCACCTTCATTCCTTGTTGACCCAAGCCCA
>JALSJT010000095.1 GCA_026989175.1 Thiomicrorhabdus sp.
CCAATAATCGCAGAAAAGAAAACCACGCCTAATGCCACAAATAACGAAGTTTGCGCTCCGAGAATCAAGCGTTCCAATACGGGACGACCTAACTCATCGGTGCCTAAAATCGCCGTGCTTAAAAACGCCTGTTCACTGGGGGGGGATAAAAATTGCGACAACACCACTTCGTTGGCATGATCACCAATAAAAAAGCCTGCAAAAGCCATTAGTAACCAGACCACCACAATGCTGTAACTCAAATATTTCAACATAAGTTTGTTAACTCGCCACTCTAATTCGGGGGTCTAGCCAAGCGTATACCAGCTCAGTCAAGCCATTAATGGTAATGTAGGCGATGCTGATCACTAAAATACAGCCCTGCACCACGGGGTAATCACGTCGCTGAATCGATTCAATTAATAACTGTCCCAGCCCCGGCCAATCAAACACCACTTCGGTAATCACCGCGCCCCCAAGCAGTGTGCCCAGTTGCAATCCTAAAATCGTCACCACAGGTAACAGTGCATTTAACAGTGCGTGTTTACCATACACCAAGCGAGACGGCAACCCCTTTGCTTGTGCCGTCCGAATATAGTCTTCGTGCAATACCTCCAACAGCGAAGCACGTAACATTCGAGCCAAAATCGCCGCCAATGCGGTACCTAAGGTCACCGCTGGCAATACCCAAGAGAACGGCTGCTCTGCCCCACTTACGGGTAACCAAGCCAGCCACAAAGAGAAAAAGAGAATTAACATCGGGCCTAACCAAAAGTTAGGAATAGAGACCCCAATTAACGAGACCGACATCGAGAGATGATCTGGCCACTTACCCGCCCTTAACGCCGCCCACAATCCTAAAGGAAAGGCGATTAACGACGCAATAAGGAGCGCCATGAATGCCAGTTGCAAGGTCATCGGAAAACGTTCGGCAATCAACTCCGAGACGGGTTGATGAAAAAACAAAGACTGACCTAAATCCAGTTGAAAAATACCGGTAATATAGTGCCAGTACTGCGTGGTAATGGGCAGATGCAGACCCAACTGCTCACGCAACGCGGTTTCATCCGCTGGACTTGCCCAGTCGCCCAACATTACCGCAACGGGATCACCCGGCACCAAATGAATTAAAAAGAACACCAGCGTGCCCACAGTCCAAGAGACAAACAGTACCGAACCTAACAGTCTAAAAAAATAAGCGATCATGGTTGAATCATTACCTCAGTGCCCACCGGCACACAATCAAATAGCGCCATAATCTCTCGGTTTCTCATACGAATACAGCCATGTGATAAGGGTTTGCCCATGGGTTCTGAATCGGGCGTACCATGAATATAAATATAACGCTGCATGGTATCCACCAGCCCTAAACGATTCAGCCCCAACTCGGTGCCAGAGAGCCATAAAATACGAGTTAGCACCCAGTCACGCTTAGGAAATTGTTTCGCCAGAGCGCTACTGTACACCTCACCCGTGGCTCGTCTGCCCACTAAAACACTGTTTATCGGCAAATCATGCCCAATTTTGGCACGAATCCGATGACGACCCAAAGGAGTTTTACCTGAATTTTTCTCCCCTCCCATGCCATTTAATGCCGTGCTCACAGAAAACACCTGCAATAACGTTTGTGCCTCAAAAAGGCTTAAGGTTTGGGCAGAGATGGAAATAACAATAGAATAGGACAAAAGACTCAATACGATAAAAATAATAAGAGGATTATTATACCCAAGCTACTTGAAAATACGGGATTTTTGAATCGAACTAAATTCCCCCCCTCCCAGCCTCCCCCTTATTCAGAGGGAGGAGCAATAAATTTCAGTATCCTCCTCTTCAGTGCATGATGACTTAAAAAGTTTAATGCGTTGCCCCTATTCTGAAATTATGAGCAATTCGCAAACAATGTCATTTAGTTGTAATAGTTCACTGTTACGATTTGCCCTATCTATTAGACCTTTGTACGAGAGAAAAACATGAAAAACGTCGAACCATACGAGCACTCCAGCAATTTAAAAAACGAAGACTCACAGTTTACCCAAATGGTGAGTCAAGCCCTTAGCCGACGAAATTTTATGAAGGGCCTAGGAACCATGGGAATGGGCGCATTTTTTGCAATGTCACCCTTATCCAAAGCCATCGCCAATACTCAAAAACTCAATGACTCCAGCCCGCTACTTACCTTTGAACCCGTGCCTGCCAGTACAAAAGATACCGTTATTGTTCCCAAAGGCTATACCGCAAAAGCCCTTATTTCATGGGGCGACCCTATCTTTGATAACGCCCCAGAATTTGATCCCTCAGGCAAAGCCCCCGCCTCCGCTCAAGCGAGACAGTTCGGCGATAATACCGATGGAATGCACTGTTTTCCTATTGATGAAAATCGTGCCGTTATGGCAGTAAACAATGAGTACATCAACCCAGAATATCTATTTGATCATAAAGGCGATGCCATGACCGCCAAAGATGTCAAAAAGGGACAAGCCGCACACGGTGTATCCATCTTTGAAATTCAACGAAATAGCTCAACTTGGCAAGTCAATAAGTCAGGCACGTTAAATCGTCGAATTACCGCCAACACCCCAATGGAGATGACCGGTCCAGCCGCAGGACATTCACTACTCAAAACCGCAGCAGACCCAGAAGCAAAAACCATATTAGGCACACTGAACAACTGCGCAAATGGCGTAACGCCTTGGGGCACCTATTTAACCTGTGAAGAGAACATTCACAACTACTTTGGAGCACCCGAAGGCACACAAACAACCGCAGAACAACAACGTTATGGCATAACCCCATCCGATCAACGTTACCAATGGAGCAAATTCGATCCTCGTTTTAACTTCGCTAAAAATCCAAATGAGCCAAACCGTTTTGGTTGGGTCGTTGAAATCGACCCCATGAACCCAACCTCCACCCCCAAAAAACGCTCCGCACTCGGACGCTTTAAACACGAAAACGCCGCCTTAACCATCAATAAAGACGGCCACATTGTCGTATATTTAGGCGATGATGAACGTGGAGAACACCTCTACAAATTTGTCTCAACAGGTAAATACAACCCAAACAACCCACAAGAAAATCGAG
>JALSJT010000096.1 GCA_026989175.1 Thiomicrorhabdus sp.
GATTGGCATCTCGCCAAATGGGTAAATACGTTAAACCTGTTTTAATCGTAAGCGCCATCTAAAAAGTCCTTTTTAAAAGCAAAAAAACAAAGTTACTGTCCGCTGCGCACGAGACGCACCCGAAAGCTACTGACGCGAGAAAAGTTGCTGTCGGAGCCATAGTCAAAGTGGATACCCCACACAAAATCACCTCTATCCGCACTCGGCGAGGACGACCAATAACCTGAAGAGCGGCTATTTGGAAAATAACCATCGTCTATCGCAGGATTCATTTTTCCGAAGTGAACAATGGATTGAAGCTCGTTTAGGTTGGGCAGTCGCCAATCCGTTGCGCCGCAGAGGCCTGTGCCACTATTACTGGCATTTACCCGTGCCACAAAGGCTTGGGTATTACAATAGCTGTCTGGGTTTGCCGCATCATAGCCGGTACAAATCGCACCACCGTCATCTGCAAAGCCAACCGATCCGCCGTTGGTGGCACTGTTGGTGTTGTACCAGTTAAAACTATTATTCATTGAGTGTAAATTAGTGTCCATCGTATCTGGGGTTTTTACTTCCCAAATTAAGCCCGTCTGGTTGTCTTTTACACAGTGCCAAGGTTGGGTTGGGTAGTCTTGGTTTTGATTGGCGAGCGGGTTGCCGTTGGCGTCGAGCTTGGTAAAATCAAACCCTGCCATGCCTCCGCCTACTTTGGTTAAATTACCCGATGCCGCTAAAGTATCACGTCCGTGAGAGCAGTCTTGCTCTCCAATGGTCTCACCAGTACAGCCAGCATTGTTGCCACTTGGGTAGTTAGCACCCCAGGTGATGCCGGTGTCGTTGAGTTTTTTTATTACAACCGTAGGAGCGGGTGGCTCTTCATCAACACCTTCATTTGCTAGTTCATCTGCTACTTCATCAACTATTTTTTCAATCTCTCCATCAGTAACCCCACCCCCACACGCCGTAAGCAGGGCGATGCTGGTTGAGATGAGTAGTATTTTTAGCATGTTAAGTGCTTTCATTTGAGCCTCTGGGTTCTTTATTTTTATACCCAAAAAGCCCCTAAAGAGGGGCTTGTTGGTCTGTGTTATGACGTGGTTAGGTTATTGTGTAGTGGCTCCATAAATGCGTTTTGCGGCACTTAGGTTGTAGGCTTTAAATACCCCAAACCTCTCTTCGCCATTGGCATAAAAGTTGTCAGGATTCTTCATCAGAGTTCCTACATTATTTATATAGACTCTATAAGGTATTTCACCATAGCTGTCGCCATAGTCATCCAGTGGGGTGGTGAAGTATGTGTTTCCATCACTTAACGTTCCAGTGGCTAGCTTGCCTAAAACCTCTATTTCATTAAATGGCCCACCTGTCGAACAATAAGGTTTACCGTCTTCTCCAAGCTTTGGATTAAAGTCTGTATCAGAAAATTGAACATAAGAACAACTGGTCACTTCATAACTATTTGGGTCTACCAAATGCACAAGTCCTTCAGAAGGGTCGTAAGAACCATGAATCACCTCACGAAACTCCGCTAAGGTTGTTGCATTCTGAGCATTTGGAGAACATTCGCGACCCTCTACACTGCATAACGCCGCATAACTTGATGTACTTAGATTTTCTAGATGAGTTATTGGGGTTTCAGTGTAGGCATATTGGTATTCAATGTCGCCCTCTTGAAATGTAACGGTATTACTATTCTCAAGGGTAGTGCCATAGGTAAAGTCTGTGTTATAGTAAAAACCTTGTATCTCCCGTAATCGCACGGTTGTTCCAGCAAGAGGTTTTTCGACAATGCTATGAATGTCAATTTGGGACTCTTTGCCGTTAAAAACAAGCTGTCCTTCTGAACCAACGGTCAAGGGGTATTTTCTATATGAGTCTTTATGCGCGCCTGTCGCGTCTTGCTTGGCAGCTTGCTCATCTGAATAGTTGTCTAACCAAAATGCACTAAACCCTCTAGCCTCATACATCTGAAACTGACCATCGGCCTCTTTCAGCATAGTGGTTATCCGAATATTTGGTATACCTGTTGTTCTACCGTTGTCATCAAACTTGATAGCGATTAAACCACCATCGGCAACCAGTGCTGTTGCTTGGTTTACTGTTTGCGATTCGTTGGCATCATACTCAGCGATTTTTGCTTCTAACCCAGTAGCATCTAAACTTGTCGCTGCTGTTTTATCAACGGTTAAGGTTATCTCATCCGCCTTACTGACACTAACGACTCCATTGAGTTCAATTTCAGTTTTTGCTTCCGTATGAATGGCTGATAACTGCGCTAATGCAAACTCCATTACCATTTTTTCAAGGTCTTTTTGAGACTCTGAGTCTAGAGCTATTCCGGCATTTTCAAACGTTGTCGTTAAGGTCTCCGTAAGCTCTCCTTTTACACGTGCTAGAATTTGTGCGGTTTGATAGAGCGCTTTGTAGTCTTCACTCGTGTCACTTTCTTCAATAAAGTTTGCAAAAAGATCAACACTTCCATTGCCCGAAAGCCCTAATTTATTTTTAACCGCACCCTCGGCTTGTGACGTTGTGTAACCAGGGTTTTGATCTAACTCTGCCTGAACCATGGTGGTGATCGGGCTAATAAAATCTGTTTTACCTGCGGGGGCTGAGAGCTTAAAGGGTTTCGCAACCGTCCCGCCGTTTAAATCCGTATCGGTTGATTCTGTGGTCACAACCACCAAAATAGGGTTGTTATCACGCTGTTCTGCTGTCGCTTGTAAGCTGTAAGAGCCAGTGCCATCGTCTGCGGTAGTTGCAGAAGGCTCTGAAGCGTCACACTGTTTATTGTTATTTAAATCTAAACAGACCGTTGCATTTCCTAAATACCCATCGGCTACCACACCAGATAGTGTGATGGATGTATCAGTACCTGAGGATGAGCCACCACATGCGGTTAATCCCATTGAGGCAGTAAACATTGCCGTCCAAATTAGTTTTTTTCTTATTTTCATGTCAAACCCTTTTTAAAATACTATTGAGACCTTTGCACGAAAGGATGCACGGATAAAAAAGGCTGAAATACGCCTGATTTTCGTTGAAAACCTTGCGAATACCTAGGTATTCCCTGCG
>JALSJT010000097.1 GCA_026989175.1 Thiomicrorhabdus sp.
GCGAAAGTTCGCCTTACAACTTACGCTGGCTCACCCCGCCGCCCAAGGCGCATTATGAAACCGCCAAACAACTGCTGGTTCAGTTGGAGTTGTTAACGCCCAAGGGGCATATTACCCCACTTGGCAGTATGGCGGCACAACTGGGGCTGTCATGCCGTTTGGCTAAAATGCTCTTAAGCACCACGGCAAACCAACAACACATGGCGTGTGATTTAGCCGCGATATTAAGTGAGCGCGACCTCTTTAAAAAAGCGGATCACCTCTCTTTTGGCGTGGACATTGCCGAACGGCTGCAAGCACTGCAAGCGTATCGACAAAACAAACGACACGCTTTAAGTCACTACCCGCTCATCGCTTCTGCCATTAACGAAGCACTGACCAATAGCCGTAATTGGCAACAACGGCTTAAAAATTTATCCCCCCCCCTCTCCCAGCAAGAAACGCTCTCGATTGGGCAGTTGATCGCCCTTGCTTATCCCGATCGAATTGCCAAACGCCGTGCGCCCAACGACCATCGCTATCAACTCAGCAATGGCAAAGGAACGGTTTTAAAGGCGCACGACCTTCTCACCCAAGAAGAGTGGCTGGTGGTTGCGCAATTGGACGGACAGCGCCGAGAAGGACAAACCTACTTGGCCAGCGCGATTACGTTGCCTGAAATAGAGACGCTCTTTGCCAATCAAATGGTAGAGCAGACAACGGTACGCTTTGATGCTCAAAAACAGAGTATTCAAGGCACGGTTCAGCAAACACTGGGCGCACTTACGTTGCACACAAAACGCATTGCAAAACTGACCTCCGAACAGCTACTGCCTTGCGTGATCGAAACCCTTAAAAAAGGGCAACTTGCCCAACTTCCATGGCACGATAAAACCAAAAACTGGCTCAATCGCGTGCGCTGGTTAGCGCAAACGCTGCCCGAGTTTGATGGGTTTTCAGAACCACAACTCCTCCACGATTTTGACCAGTGGTGTGCGCCCTATTTAAGCCATGTTCAAAAATGGTCGGATATTGCGAAACTGGACGTTCTCAGTCTCTTAAAAGCGCGTCTCAGTTTTCAACAGCTCCAAACCCTTGAACAGGAAGCACCAACGCACTATCGCACCCCGTCGCAAAAAAACGTGGCGATTCACTACGCACAACACAAACCGCCCTATGTATCGGTTCAACTGCAAGAGCTGTTTGGCGAAACACGCTCACCACGTTTAGCCAAAGGCGCGGTTCCAATCACCTTTGAACTGCTCTCCCCTGCCAGACGACCGATTCAGATCACCAATGACTTAGCCAATTTTTGGCAAACGTCTTACATTGAGATTGCAAAAGAGATGCGAGGCAGATACCCTAGACATCGTTGGCCTGAAAAGCCGTTGGAAGAGAAAGCGGGAAAGTCGATACAAACTCGCAAGAATAAGTAGAAGATACAAATAGTTACCATTTGCTCTTAATACGCTACGTAACGTTTATCTGGAAAAACTGCTACAATAGGGGTCAAAAACAACCATTCCACCTCTAATTATTTGCGGTTCAATCTATTTACATGCTTAAAAAACTAAGTCTCTTTATATTATGCACCTTATTTTTAAGCGCCTGTAATGATGGTAATAATTATGCCAACCCCATAGAAAGTGTACCTGACTCCGACCCCCCTGTACTCGAAATCCCCATCGACTTAACCCTAGAAGCAACAGGCTTTGAAACGGCTGTACAACTCGGATCAGCAACCGCTATTGATTTAGTGGATGGCGTTGTAAGCGTCACAAACAACGCACCCGCAACCTTTCCCGTTGGCATCACCACCGTCACTTATACTGCAACCGATGCTACGGGCAATACGGCGACTGCAACTCAAACGGTGACCGTTGTGGATACACCCCCCCCCACCATTACGCCGCCAGCAGACATTAACTTAAGCTCAAGCGATGGTAACCCTGTCAGTGCAAATATAGGCACAGCAACCGCCATGGATTTAGTCGATGGCGTTGTAAGCGTCACAAACAACGCACCCGCAACCTTTCCCGTTGGCATCACCACCGTCACTTATACTGCAACCGATGCGGCGGGCAATAACGCTACAGCCACTCAAACCATTATCGTTATGGTCGCAGCAGAACCCACCTTAACCCTCATACCTGCCAAAGGTTTTCAATTTGACTGGATAGATACCCCCAATGCCACGTTTTATCGTCTGTTAGAAAACCCAGATGGCGTTTCAGGGTTTGCTCAAATTGGAACGGATATCCCCTTAGCTACCCAAACAGTCACGGAAGTTGTATCCCTTTATCTTCGCCTGAATGCACAATATATTTTGCAAAGTTGTAATTCAATTGGTTGTATCGATTCCAATATTGTCAATATAGCAGGTACATTAGTTGATGCCGTTGGACGCTTAACACACACTAATCGAGGTGCGGGAGATCGCCTTGGCTGGTCGGTGCACTTGTCGGCTGATGCGCATACGCTCGCGGTTGGTGCGCCGGGTGAAGACAACAGCGCAAGCGGTATTAATCCCGGTGGAAATGATAATGGTGCACTTCAATCAGGTGCCGTATTTATTTTTACTCGGTCAGGCACCACATGGACACAACAAGCGTTTATTAAAGCCAGCAATGCAGAGGCAGGTGATGAGTTTGGTCATTCGGTCAGCCTATCGGACGATGGCAACACACTGGCTGTCAGTGCGTATTTAGAGGCGAGTAGCGCAGTCGGCGTCAATGGTAATCAAACAGATAATACAGCAACCGACTCTGGTGCCGTCTATGTCTTTACTCGAACAGGCACAACCTGGAGTCAACAAGCGTATCTAAAAGCCAGTAATACTGAAACAGGTGATGAATTTGGAACATCTATTGAGCTATCAAGTGATGGCAACACCCTCGCCATTTCGGCCATCAATGAGGACAGCAGTGCAACAGACGTAAATGGCGATGAAAATAACAACAGCGCAAGCAATGCGGGGGCAAGCTATATTTTTACACGAACAGGAAGCGTATGGACACAACAAGCCTACCTCAAAGCCAGTAATACAGGCTCATCAGATCTTTTTGGTCAAAGTGAGACCTTTGCACGAAAGGATGCACAGATAAAAAAGGCTGAAATATGCCTGATTTTTGTTGAAAATCTTGCGAATACCTAGGTATTCCCTGCGATTTCCGCCTTAATCAGTCAAATTTCATCTCTTTTTTCTCGCGCGCCCCTCTCGTGCAAAGGTCTCAAAGTTTAAGTTTGTCATCAAATGGCGATATTTTAGCGGTTTCTGCCCACAGAGAAGATACCAATGGAACAAATACCGGTGCCGTTTACACATTTACCCGCAGTAGTAATACATGGTTTCCACAAGCCTTTATCAAAAATACACTTCCCTTGGCCTATGAAAACTTTGGTCAAAGCGTCAGTCTATCAGGAGACGGTACCGTTCTTGCCGTAGGCTCACCGGGCAATGACAGTAACGCTACGGGAATCAATGGTGATCCAACCAATACTAGCGCCAATGGTTCTGGCACCGCCTATCTCTTTACATTCGATGGTAGCAACTGGGTACAAGAGGCTTTTATAAAAGCCAGCAACACCGAAACTTCCGATCTATTTGGCAGTTCTGTCACTCTCTCTTACGATGGCAGCATACTTGCCATTGGCTCAATAGAGGAGGACAGCAACGCCACAGGACTGAATGGCAACGAAACGGATAACAGTATCAGCAATTCAGGCGCAGTTTATCTGTTTAAACGCATTTCAGGCAACTGGGCACTACAAGCCTATATGAAAAGCAGCGTCACTGGCAATAACGCCTATTTTGGCGTAAGCATCGATCTATCCCCTAACGGAGAGACACTGTCAATTGGCGCACGAGGCGAAAACGGTGGCGGAGCGGTTTATTTATATTGATGTTTAAAAAAAATAGGGAAGATAAAAAACAAGAAAATGGGGCGAATAACGGGGATCGAACCCGCGACAACCGGAATCACAATCCGGGGCTCTACCAACTGAGCTATATCCGCCATAGTAGAAATGATACTAATTTGGCTAACCATTCATTGAAAAATGGTACGCCCATCAGGATTCGAACCTGAAACCCTCGCCTTAGAAGGGCGATGCACTATCCAGTTGTGCTATGGGCGCTTAACAGAGAGTAATACTTTAGATTTACGCTAAATTATTATCCTCATTTTAACTACTGCGCCGAGTAGTTAAATCTGAACCTTGTTACTATTGACCAGAAGAAGTTATTTTTCCATTCTGGTTAATAAGAATATGGTCGGAGTGGAGGGATTTGAACCCCCGACCACCTGTACCCAAAACAGGTGCGCTACCAAGCTGCGCTACACTCCGAGAAGATGTGGCGTATTGTATAGATGCCCCCCTAAGCTGTCAACCATAAAATTTAAAAAAACGAAGGGTTTTACAGGGAGACCTTTGCACGAGAGGATACACGGATAAAAAAGGCTAAAATATGCCTGATTTTTGTTAAAAATCTTGCGAATAGCTTACTATTCCCTGCTATTTCCGCCTCAATCAGTCATAGAGACCTTTGCACGAAAGGATGCACGGATAAAAAAGGCTGAAATACGCCTGATTTTCGTTGAAAACCTTGCGAATACCTAGGTATTCCCTGCGATTTTCGCCTCAATCAGCCAAATTTCATCTCTTTTTTCTCTCGCGCCCCTCTCGTGCAAAGGTCTCATATTTTATCTCTTTTTTCTCTCCTGTCCCTCTCGTGCTAAGGTCTCAAAGTCACTTTAGTCAAGGTGTTTTTTTATAAAATCGGTTATGATACCCACACTATTTTTTGTCTACTTTTATGCTTAGGAGATCCTACACTATGTCAGCCAGTATTCTCGATGGCAAGCTTATCGCTGCCGAACTCCGTGAATCTATTAAACAAGAAGTCGATGCACAAGTTGCCGCTGGTAATATCCGTCCTGGTTTGGCAGTCATCATGGTCGGTGAAGATCCCGCATCACAAGTGTATGTGCGCAATAAAAAAATTGCCTGTGAAAAGGCGGGGTTTAATGATGTCTCCGAAGTGCTACCTGCCAACACTTCACAAGCAGATGTGCTGGCGTTAATCGATCAACTAAACAATGACCCTACAGTACACGGCATTATTGTACAGCTTCCGGTACCGAAACATATTGACCCAAAAACGATTATTGAACGTATTTCGCCTGCGAAAGATGTCGATGGATTTCACCCTTATAATGTCGGTCGCTTGGCAACTGGCGCGCCACAACTTGCACCCTGCACCCCTCACGGGGTTATGACGATGCTGGAAAAAACAGGGATTCCTTTACGCGGTTTAAACGCCGTTGTTGTAGGTGCCTCTAATATTGTTGGCGTGCCGATGGCGCTTGAACTACTCAATGCCCGTGCGACCATTACCGTTTGTCACAGTGCCACGAAGGATCTCGCTCAAAAAGTCTCAGAAGCCGATTTAGTCGTGGTTGGCGTCGGCATTCCGAATATGGTCAAAGGCGACTGGATTAAAGAGGGCGCGATTGTCATTGATGTGGGAATCAACCGTTTAGACGATGGGTCTTTGTGTGGCGACATTGAGTTTGAAGCCGCTAAAGAGAGGGCAAGCTGGATCACACCCGTTCCTGGTGGCGTTGGCCCAATGACCATTGCAACTCTACTACAGAACACACTAAAAGTGGCCTATCACTTAGATTAAAAATAACGCGCTTCAACGGCTTATCTTCTTTCAGGTAAGCCCGTTTAATTCCTCCCCCCCTCAAAAAACAATAAAACACTAATGTATTTTCTGTGTATTACAAAAACATGCTATATTTGTGATATTCACTTCACCATAAGAGATATTACATGACACTCTTTCAAATTAAAATCATCATTCAACTTAAAAAACAACACTTTAATGTAACGAATACGGCAGATGCGCTCAATGTGGTTCAATCTGCGATTAGTCGCCAAATCAAGTTGATTGAAGAGGAGCTGGGCCTGCCTCTGTTTATCAAAAAAGGTAAACGCTACTTAGACTTTACCAAAGAGGGCTACGTTATCTATGACCAAGCGCTTAAAATCGAACAAGCCAGCAATAATATCCTTAAGTTTTCGCAAGAGGCTCTGCAAGAAAAGGTAGGTCGCATTCGTATTGCCACCACGCATACACAGGCCAAATATTTTTTACCACAACACCTAACCCGTTTTAGAGCGCTCTACCCTCAAGTAAGCTTTGAAATTGAACAATCAACGCCTGCGGATTTGATTACCAAAGTCATTGAATCAAAAGCAGATATTGCGATCTCTACCGAACAAATTGACCATGATGATAGCTTAATCACACAATTTTGTTATCAGTGGCATCACGCCTTAATTTTGCCAAAAGACCACCCATTAACCCAGTTTGATGAAGAGAGTATTACCTTAAAAGAGATTTCAAAATACCCAATTTTAAGTTACGTTCATGGCTTTACCGGGGGGGGAATTATTCAGAGCGAGTTCAAAAAGCGAAAACTCGACATTAAAATTGGATTAGCCGCATCCGATTCAGACACCATTAAAACCTATGTAAAACTAGGATTTGGCATCGGAATTATTGCCGAAATGGCTTATGACGTTGCGTTAGACCATCCCCTTGCAGTGATTAGCTTAAAAAAACTATTGCCACAGTTTGATACCAAGATATCGTATTTAAAAGACGCCTTTCAGCCCAAGTATTTACAACGTTTTATTGAGTTGGTAACAGAGCAAGCGCAGTAACATCCCTCTCTGTTTTCGGATAGGCAAAAAAAAGCCTCGAATTAACGAGGCTTTTTTTGTACTTTATAACAATTCAGATTCCCCCTGAAATGCGTCAATTCAAGGCAGAAAATGTGAGTTTACAAGTATAAATAATCATTTTCTAACGCTGAAGTGGTGCATTTCAGTGAGCAAGCTGAAATTGTTAAGCGACTTTTAACTCACTTTGAGGCGTTGCTTCTAGCGCCGCAATACGATCTTCTAGCGGAGGGTGAGAAGTAAACAACTGCCCAATCTTACTCTTACCAGAAGAGATACCAAATGCGGCCATTTGGTCGGGTAACTCACCCGGTTGCATGGTTTGCAAACGACGTAATGCGGCAATCATATTTTCTTTACCTGCCAAATATGCACCACCATTATCCGCATGAAATTCACGTTTACGTGAGAACCACATCGCAATAATGCTGGCTAAAATACCGAACAGTACTTGTGCGATGATATCCACAATAATAAACGTCCAACTATGCCCTTCCGACTCATTTTTCAAAATAACACGATCAACCACATACGCAACGATCTTCGCGAAGAAGATAACAAAAGTGTTTAATACACCCTGTAATAATGCCATCGTGACCATATCGCCATTGGCAACGTGTGCAACCTCATGCCCTAATACCGCCTCGACTTCATTTTGACGCATACTGCGCATCAATCCAGTTGAAACCGCAACCAAGGCATTGTTTTTTGACATACCCGTTGCAAAGGCATTGGGCTCTGGCGAGTCATAAATTGCAACTTCTGGTGTTTTAATACCCGCTTTTTCTGCCTGACGCTTGACCGTATCCAGCAACCACTGCTCATCGGCATTACGAGGTTGCTCAATGACCTTAGCGCCTGTCGACATTTTTGCCATCCATTTTGACATCGCAAGCGATACAAAAGAGCCAGCAAAACCAAAAATCAGCGCAAACATAAATAAGTTATTTAGATTTAGACTGGTGCCTTCCATGTAGCTGCCAACGCCTAAAATATTCATCGCCAGCATGGCAACCGCAATGACCGCCATGTTTGTTAATAAAAATAAACCAATACGTTTCATTGAGAACGCTCCTTAAATAATGGTACAGTTTTTTAAATTCCTAAAATCAGGAACAAATAATTTATATGGTTAATATAAGGTTTTTTTATAACCTTTCAAGTTTTTTCAATTACTTTTTTTAAATATCTACTTATTTTAACTTAGCAACCAACATTTTATTGACTTGACCAGGGTTTGCCTGACCGCCTGATGCTTTCATGATTTGACCAACAAAGTAGCCCAGCATTTTGGTTTGACCCGCTTTATACGCTTCAACCTGTTCAAGATTATTCGCCAATACCTCGTCGACTAAGGCTTCAATCACACCCGTATCGGTAATCTGTTTCAGACCTCTGCTTTCAATAATCTGATCCGCCGTTCCCTCTCCTTGCCACATCGCTTCAAAAACTTGCTTGGCAATTTTACCCGAAATACTGTTGTCCAAAATACGTTCAATCATGCCCGCTAACATCTCAGCACTCACGGGTGACTCAGTAACCGATAAGCCATCACGATTTAATGCCGCTGAAAACCCTGATGTCATCCAGTTTGCACACAACTTAACATCTTTTTCCTTGGTTAAACCCACCACGCTTTCAAAGAACTCGGCCATGGCACGAGAACCCGTTAATACCGTGGCATCATAATCACTTAATCCAAACTCTGCCACAAAACGGGTACGTTTGGCATCAGGTAGCTCTGGCATCGTGGTTCTAACCGCTTCAATATCTTCGTCGGTGATAATAACCGGCAGTAGATCGGGGCAAGGAAAATAACGGTAGTCGTTGGCATCCTCCTTGGTACGCATCGAACGAGTGGTGTCATTCTCCGCATCATACAAACGCGTCTCTTGAACCACGGTTCCGCCACTTTCGATCAACTCAATTTGGCGCTCAATTTCAATTTCAATTGCCTTTTCAATAAAACGAAATGAGTTAATATTTTTAAGCTCTGCACGCGTTCCGAGTGGCTCGCCTGGACGACGCACGGAGACATTAGAGTCCACACGAAACGAGCCTTCTTGCATATTGCCGTCACAAATGCCTAAATACTGCACTAACTCATGCATCTTTTTCGCGTAGGCGACCGCCTCTTTGGCCGAAGACATATCAGGATCGGAAACGATTTCCAACAGTGGCGTTCCAGCACGATTTAAATCAACGCCTGTCTGTCCCTGTTCTAAACCATGCACTGATTTTCCTGCATCCTCTTCCAAATGTGCTCGTGTCACTCCAATGACTTTTTTAGTGCCATCTTCTAGCTCAATTTCAAGTTTACCTTGTCCTACAATCGGAAACTCAAATTGAGTGGTTTGATACCCCTTTGGCAAATCGGGGTAAAAATAGTTTTTACGATCAAACACCGAGCGCTTACCAATTTCTGCATCCAACGCCAGCCCAAGCAAAATAGATTTACCAATAACGGCTTGATTTAATACCGGCAACATCCCCGGCATTCCAATATCAATCGGACACGCCTGACTGTTTGGCGCAGCACCATAAGCGGTCGATGCACCTGAAAATATTTTTGATTTCGTGGTTAACTGAGCATGAATCTCTAACCCGATGACGACTTCCCAACTCATTATTTATTTGCTCCTTTACTGGTACTGTGCTGGCGTTTTGGTATGCCAATCGGTTACTTGCTGAAATTGATGCCCAATATTCAACAGTTTCGCCTCACTAAAATAAGGCCCCACAATGTGCAACCCAACAGGCAGGTTTTGTGCAAACCCTGCTGGCACAGATAACGCAGGCAAACCGCCTAAGTTAACCGGAATGGTATACAAATCGGAGAGATACATACTGACTTGATCATCTGATTTTTCACCGATTTTAAACGCGGGGGTTGGCGCAACAGGCCCCATAATCACGTCACACGACTGAAATGCGTTGATAAAGTCATCTCGAACCATGCGACGCAACTTTTGTGCCTTTAAATAATAGGCATCATAATAGCCAGCCGATAACGCATAAGCGCCGACCATAATACGGCGCTTCACCTCTTCACCAAACCCCTCTGAACGAGAGCGTTTATAGAGATCAGTTAAGTCTTTAGGTTGCTCACAGCGATAACCAAAACGCACCCCGTCAAAACGAGATAAATTCGACGAGGCTTCTGCGGGCGCTAATACATAATACGAAGGCACGGCCAAATCTTTATTGGGCAGGTGAACTTCAACCACTTCAGCGCCTAGCTTCTCCATCTCAGCAATGGCGGTTTTCACCACCTTGGCAACGTCCGCATCCAAGCCTTCACCAAAATATTCCGCCGGTACGCCAATTTTAAGCCCATCCAGTGAACGTTCAAGCTCGGCGGTATAGTCCGGTTTTTCGCGCTCTAAACTGGTGGAATCACGTTCATCAAACCCAGCCATGGCATTCAACAACCAAGCCGAATCTTCGGCCGAACGGGTCATCGGCCCAGCCTGATCAAAACTGGAAGCATAAGCGATAATTCCAAAGCGAGAGACCGCACCGTAGGTTGGTTTAATGCCGGTAATGCCACAAAAAGAAGCGGGTTGACGAATCGAACCTCCCGTATCGGTACCGGTCGCCAATGGCGCTAATCCAGCGGCAATGACCGCCGCCGCACCGCCCGAAGAGCCTCCAGGAACGGCTTGGTGATCCCATGGGTTTTTAGTGGCGCCGTAATAACTGCTTTCTGAAGAGGAGCCCATCGCAAACTCATCCATATTGGTTTTACCCAAAATAGGCATTCCGACCTTCTTAAGTTGTGTCACGATATGCGCGTCATAGGGCGCGATAAAGTTATCCAGCATTTTAGAGCCACAACTGGTTTTAACACCATCGGTACAAAAAATATCTTTATGCGCGACAGGAATCCCAGTTAATAACTCGGCACTGCCATCTGCCAACTTTTTATCGGCCTCTTCTGCCATTTGAATGGCAAGCTCTGGTGTAACCGTAATATACGCGTTCAACTCGGCATCGTATTTTGCAATACGGTCAAGGTAGTGTTGCGTCAGTTGTACACTGGTAAACTCACCTGCGTGAAGTTTTTCACTCATCTGTTTTATGGTTAAATTATGCATCGTCTATGGTCACTCAATCACTTGCGGAACTAAATAGTGCGCTTCCGCAGCTGCGGGCGCAATGGCTTGTAACTTTTCGTGTTGATCCACTTCGGTTACCACATCGGGTCTTAATCGTTGCACAGCATCCAAAGGGTGTGCCATCGGCAACACATTTTGAGTATCCACCGCCTCCATCTGGGCAAACAAATCAATAATATTAGACAGCTTTTCTGCCACACCATCCACGGCGTCTTCCCGCACTTCTATTTGCGTTAATCGCGATATATACTCGACTTCGGTTTTCCCTAAAGACACGATATTCTCCCAAGTGTAAAAATGTAAGTTTTAGCCGCATAAAATAACATATTTAGCCCGCCTCTGCATAAATCCTTATCCTCCTGATAATCCAATTAATATTGGTATCTCATAACATATATCTTCTATGGCTTTGTGAATTAAGTTAAAATACCGCCTTTATTTATTTGTATATTTTAAGGAAGCCGCTCGATGTTTCGTAAAATCATGGGACTATTCTCCAACGACCTTTCAATTGATTTAGGTACCGCCAACACGCTTATTTATGTTCGTGGCAAAGGAATGGTCTTAAATGAGCCTTCCGTTGTCTCAATCCGTACCAGTAAACGAGGTGGCAACAGCCGCTCTATTGTTGCCGTTGGCGAAAATGCCAAACTGATGCTCGGAAAAGAAAACCAAGACATTCAAACCATCCGTCCTTTAAAAGATGGCGTCATTGCCGACTTTGAAGTGACTGAAAAAATGTTGCAATCCTTTATTCGTAAAGTACATGAAGCCAAGTTTTTTCAACCCAGCCCACGTGTTTTAGTTTGCGTTCCTTGCGGCTCCACTCAAGTCGAACGTCGTGCCATTCGAGAGTCTGCCGCAGGCGCGGGTGCGCGTGAAGTCTTTTTGATTGAGGAGCCCATGGCGGCCGCAATTGGTGCCGGAATGCCCGTTAGTGAACCAACGGGTTCTATGGTGGTCGATATTGGTGGCGGAACGACCGAAGTAGCCACCCTCTCTCTAAACGGTATTGTTTGGGCAGACTCGGTGAAAGTTGGTGGCGACCGTTTTGATGATGCCATCATTAAATACGTTCGACGTAACTACGGCATGATTATTGGCGAGACCACCGCTGAAAAAATCAAAAAAACCATTGGAACGGCGTACCATGAAGTGAATCCCGACACAATGGAAGTGCATGGCAGTAATATCGCCGAAGCAGTTCCTCGACGCTTTACGCTCAACAGTAATGAAGTATTAGAAGCACTACACGAACCGCTTTCAGCCATTGTCAGTGCTGTTCGAACGGCGTTAGAAAATACGCCTCCAGAACTCGGCGCAGACATTGCAGAACACGGCATCGTACTCACCGGAGGTGGCGCACTACTGCGCAACCTCAGCACGTTGTTAGCTGAAGAGACAGGGATTCCGGTTATCATCGCCGATGACCCTCTCACTTGCGTCGCACGTGGTGGGGGTAGAGCGCTAGAGTTAATGGATGAAAAAGGCTTAGATGTCTTTTCATTTGAATAAACGCCTCATTCCCCAAAAAGACTGATTCGTTCCCTTTCAATTTTCGTGAAGGCTTCTCAAGTACCTTAAAAGCCTTCAAGGAGACCAAGTATCAGCCAGCCAACCACATCACAACAAGAGGGCATGCATTTTGTTATTGCCTTTACTCTTGCGATCGTCTTAATGGCGGCAGATCATTATGGGCAATTAATGGGCAGTTTTCGTAGCATGCTATTAACGACCATCACCCCTATTGAACGTGTAGCAACACTTCCGAAACAGCTTTATCAGCTTGCGACAACTGATTTTTCCAACATTGATGCCCTTAAACTTGAAAACCAACAACTTAAAACTGAGCTACTTTTGGTTAAAGCAAAGCAACAACAGTTCTTAAATTTGCAACTTGAAGTTTCACGTTTAGAGTCACTGCTTGGTACAGCAGGTGAGATCAATACCCAGTCGTTACAAATTGCCACCGTTACGTTTTACAGTAACAACCCTTTATCGCAATACTTAACCCTAGACAAAGGGCAGTTAAAGAAAGTGGTAGAACAGCAAACGGTCATTGACTCCAAAGGCATTATGGGGCAGATCATTAGCACCACGCCGACCAGCTCACGTGTACTGCTTATTACCGATCCAGACCATCAGATTCCTATTCGAATTCAGCGTACTGGGCAGCGTGGTATTTTAAGTGGAACAGGGCATGACACAACCCAGCTAGAATTCATTCCTAAAAACAGTATGGTTGAAATTGGTGATCTATTAGAAAGCTCGGGATTGGGTGGGGTTTTTCCGGCGGGATACCCCGTTGCGGTCATCACGCAAATTGAAAATAAAGCAGGCAATCCTTATCTTGATATTACCGCAACGCCTGTTGCCGATCTGTCTCAATCGCATAAAGTCCTAATTTTATCTCAAGCCACACCTTACTTAAATTTTGATGAGAAACTAACGGATTCAGATAATGCCAACTAAATTGCTTAATCTTAAAGCCTCTCAAGCACGCTGGACAATCCTAATTTCATATCTGATTGCACTGGCACTGGATACCACGGCGTTACTGGGGCACTCATCGCCAATCATTCCCCCCTTAACCCTTTTTGTACTCCTCTACTGGTGTGCCAATTTTTTAGATCGAACCCACCTATTTTCAGCCTTTATACTCGGACTGTTCGCCGATACCCTATATCAAACGACCCTTGGCTCTCATGCGCTGTTGTTTAGTACCATCACCTTTTTAATGATTCGCCATCGTTTACGCTTTAAAACCTATCCCGTTTGGCAACAGGCCTTTTTTATCAGCCTCTACATGCTCATTTACCAACTGCTCAACTACCTATTCTTTAGTCCAGTCTTAAACAGCAATGATTTTGTGCAATATTGGAGTATGCCAGCCATTAGCATCTTATTTTGGCCGGTACTTACCTACGCGCTCAAAAAAGTCTCACACACCGCGGCCAGCGATTAACCTTCAGGATATTCAAACCACATGCCTGAACATCTTGATTTCAACAGCGACAGTGAAAGCTTCCATCAAAAAAAACAGTTTCAGTTTCGCCTGTATGTTGCGTTTATTTTCACCCTCATTCTCTTTGCAATCTTAATTGCACGCATGACCCAGCTGCAATGGCTAGAGCACGAACGCTATCAAGGTCTGGCAGAGGGCAATCGTATTTCGATTGAAACACTTCCGCCCACACGTGGCAAGATCTTCGACCGAAACCATATTCTTCTTGCCGATAACCAGCCGGTTTATACCCTCAAGCTTATTCGTGAAAAAATGGATAACATAGATGCGACCATGCTCGCCATACAGGTGATCTTAGACAATATCGAGCCTCAACGAGTTCATGAGTTTTTTCAAAAATTTAAAAAGCGTAACCGCTCCAAAAGCTACTCCCTGCCCTTTTCACTCAGCGAAGCACAAGCGGCACAGTTTGCCGTCATTAGCCACAAACATCCTGGCGTTACGCTCTCTGCTCGACTCAAGCGGACTTACCCATATGGTGCAGCGGCGGTTCACGCATTAGGCTATGTGGGGCGAATTAACACCAAAGAGCTAAAAAACCTGGATCCAAAAGCCTATCGAGGCACCGATATTATTGGAAAAACAGGCATTGAAAGATACTATGAAAATATCCTGCATGGCTCGCCAGGCATTCAACAAATTGAGACCAATGTACGCGGTCGCGTACTGAGAAAACTGGAAACGCTCCCTGCAACCCCAGGAAAAGATATCCACCTAACGCTGGATATTAAACTGCAACAGTTTGCAGAGTCTCTAATGGGAGAGATGCGCGGTGGAATTGTGGCAATGGATCCACAAAGTGGTGAAGTTCTCGCCTTTGTCAGCACCCCTACGTTTGACCCAAACCTATTTGTCGACGGCATTGATCATAAATCATACAACGCACTGCGTGACAACCCAAATCGTCCTTTTATCAATCGTGTTATTAATGGCCGTTACCCGCCCGGCTCAACCACTAAGCCCTTTATGGCGCTCGGCGCAATTGAAAACAAATTTATCTCCCCAAATAAAAAAATATACGATCCTGGCTACTTGGTCTATAAAGATCACCGCTATCGTGATTGGAAACGAACTGGGCATGGATTAGTCGATATGAATAAAGCGATTGTCGAATCCTGCGACACCTATTTTTATGAACTTAGCTTAGACATGGGGATTGATAATATTCATGATGCACTTGCGCCGTTTGGGTTTGGGGCACATACAGGCATTGATATTCACGGTGAATCCAAAGGAATTTTGCCCTCTCAAAAGTGGAAGCGAGAGGTTAAGGGAAAACCATGGTTCCGAGGTGAAACCATCATCTCCTCCATCGGGCAAGGGTACAATCTCGTCACCCCATTGCAGCTCGCTCGTGCCACCGCGATATTAGCAAACCGAGGAAAAGTCATTCGTCCACACTTGGTGCGTTCTCATAAAACAGAGGTTTTAGAGCAGATTGAGATCAAAAAAATCTCCAATTGGGAGAAAGTCATTAAAAGCATGGAAAATGTCATGCACAGTAAAAAAGGCACCGCTAGACAGCATGCGTTGCACCTGCCGTTTAAAATGGCTGGAAAAACCGGTACCGCACAGGTATTCAGCTTAAATGCTGGCGACTATGATGCCGAGACGTTACATGAAAAACTACATGATCACTCTCTCTTTGTAGGGTTTGCTCCAGTAGACAAACCAAAAATTGCCATTGCCGTCATTGCTGAAAATGCCGGCAGTGGCAGTAAAACCGCTGCGCCAATTGGCGTAAAAGTAATTGAAGAATTTTTTAAGCTCTACTATTCAGACCTTTACTACCCTGAACAAGAAGCCGTGAATACCAATGAAAATTAATCTCAGCCAAAACCAGCAAGTTTATCGTAAAAATAAAGGTTTCTTAGAATCCATACACATTGATGGTTGGCTTTTACTGGGTATCTTATTACTGCTTGCCACCAGCTTAGCTGTTGTGTATAGCGCCTCCGGTGGTGATGAAGCAGTGATGACCCGCCAAGCGATTCGTATTGGTGTTGCATTGACCGTTCTATTTCTCTTTGCCCAAATCCCACCCAATGTCATCTATATATTTACCCCTTGGTTTTTCTTGCTGGGCATTTTAATGCTCATTTCAGTGCTCCTCTTTGGAGACGTAGGAAAAGGAGCGCAACGCTGGCTAGAAATTGGTCCGGTACGATTTCAACCCTCTGAAGCGATGAAACTGATACTCCCGATCACCATTGCATGGCTCTTTGCACACAGTAAATTCCCCCCCTCATTTAGCCGCTTAATCCTTGGTACAGCACTCATCGCCTTCACGGGCAGCCTCATTGTGGTACAGCCCGATTTAGGAACCTCGCTTCTCATCGGGTTAAGCGGTCTCTCAGTACTCTTTTTTGCGGGACTTCCTTGGAAGGTCATTTTTACCGCGATGGCTGGCGTTGTTTTAAGTGCCCCTGTGGCATGGCACTTTATGCATGCCTATCAAAAACAGCGTGTTCTGACCTTTTTAACCCCAGAGTCGGATCCTTTAGGCAGTGGCTACCATATTATTCAATCCAAAATTGCAATTGGATCAGGTGGCATTGATGGTAAAGGCTATATGGGAAGCACCCAAGCCCACTTAGAGTTTTTGCCCGAAAGCACCACGGACTTTATTTTCTCCGTACTTGCCGAAGAGTTTGGCCTGATAGGCGTTATTGGTCTGTTGCTGTTGTACAGTTTAGTGATTGCCAGAGGGCTCTACATCGCTTCACAAGCGCAAGATAACTTTACCCGCTTAATTGCGGCCAGCTTTATGATGACACTCTTTGTCTATATTTTTGTCAACATCGGCATGGTCAGTGGCTTACTTCCTGTGGTAGGACTGCCTCTACCACTTATGAGTTACGGTGGCAGCTCCCTTCTTACCTTAATGATTAGCTTTGGTATTTTAATGTCCATACATACCCACAAGAAATTACTGAGCAATTAAGAGAGACCTTTACACGAGAGGGGTGCAAAGGTCTCTAAGAAATCTAAAACTTGACCCACATCAATCGAGTATTTCGATTTTAATCAAATTATGTTACATTAAGCGTCTTAATTTTTGCTTTAAATCATAGAGAATCTATCGCTGTTATGCCTAATTTAAAACGCTCTTTTTTCCTGTTTTTTGTACTCCTATTTACCGCCTTTCAAAGTGCCGTTGCGCAACCAACGCCTTCGAGTACTGCAAAACCGTATGTAATCCCCTCTCCGCCATCCATCGCGGCAAAATCATACCTTTTAATTGATTTTAATAGTGGTCACGTTCTGGCCGAAAAGAACGCGGATAAACGTGTTGAACCCGCCAGTCTTACTAAAATAATGACTGGATATGTGGTCATTAATGAACTCAAAAATGACAACATTAGCATGGACGATATGGTAACCATCAGCCACAAAGCATGGAAGATGCCGGGTTCTAAAATGTTTATTGAAGTCGGTAAGCAGGTCTCCGTTCGTGACCTTATCAAAGGAATGGTCATTCAATCGGGTAATGATGCCAGTGTCGCACTCGCTGAAATGGTTGCGGGAAGCGAAGAGGTCTTTGCCCAGCTAATGAACAAATATGCTCAAAGTATCGGCATGACCAATACCCACTACGTGAATGCCACCGGTCTACCACACAAAGACCACTACACCAGTGCACATGATTTAGCGCTTCTCACCAAAGCGCTAATTACTGAATTTCCCGAAGAGTACAAATGGTACTCTGAAAAGAAGTTCACCTTTAATGGCATCACCCAATACAATCGCAATAAACTTCTTTGGCAAGATCCAACGGTAGACGGCCTAAAAACAGGACATACGGAAAGTGCGGGGTACTGTTTAGTTGCCTCTGCCCTACGAGATGAAACTCGTTTAATCAGTGTCATTTTAGGTGCGAGCGGTGCTGAAAAACGTATTCAAGAGACTCAAAAATTATTAAATTACGGTTTCCGTTTTTTTGAAACTCACAAACTCTACAGTGCCGAACAGCGTTTAAATGATGCCGTGGTATGGGAAGGCACACGTGACCTCATTGGGGTGGGAACGGCACAAGATTTATACGTCACTATCCCTCGTGGCCAGTATAAAAACCTAATCATTGAAAGCACCATTCAACCTGAACTGACCGCACCCATTCAAAAAGGACAACCCCTTGGTACCATTCAAGTCTCTCTGAGCGATAAAGTCATTGCGGAACGCCCGCTTGTTGCGCTTTCGGAGATTGAAGAAGGCTCCTTTTTCAAGAAATTAATGGATCAAATTAAACTATTTTTTAAAGGGTTATTTAGCTTCCTAGACTAATTGAGAATGACATGAACCACGCCAATCAACTCGAACAA
Organism: Thiomicrorhabdus sp.; assembly: GCA_026989175.1. Taxonomy (GTDB): domain Bacteria; phylum Pseudomonadota; class Gammaproteobacteria; order Thiomicrospirales; family Thiomicrospiraceae; genus Thiomicrorhabdus. The sequence continues at coordinate 18,198 of JALSJT010000097.1, forward strand.
ATTGTCTACCTAAACGGTCATTTTATACCAATGGTCGACTCTAAAATATCCACCCAAGATCGTGGTTTTCTCTTTGGTGATGGCGTTTACGAAGTCATTCCCGTTTACGACAGTAAACTGTTTCGCTTTAAAGAACACCTACAACGCTTAAAAAACAGCTTAAATGCCGTCAGTATTCAAAACCCTCTGTCAGATTCCGAATGGCTCACCCTGCTCAATACCCTCATTGAAAAGCACCCGTGGAAAGACCAATACATCTACCTGCAAGTGACCCGAGGCATTCAAATACAACGAGACCACCTCCCCGCAGAGGGTTTAACGCCTACCGTGTATGCCTACACCAATCCATTAAAACCCGTTGCACCACACATTTTAGAAAGTGGCATTAAAGTGATTACGCTGGAAGATATTCGTTGGCTAAAATGTGACATTAAAGCGATTACCCTATTACCCAACGTGATGATGAAACTCGCTGCCAAAGCACAAGGGGCGGACGACGCGATCTTAGTTTCCCGTGAAGGATTAATTACTGAAGGCACCGCCAGTAATGCATTTATGGTTAAAGAGGGGACGATCTTCACCCCCCCTAATAGCAACAAACTCCTACCGGGTATCACTCGACAAGTGATTGAACGCATTGCCAATGCACACGGTATTCCACTGATTGAGCAAGACATTACCGAGGCGATGCTTAATGAAGCGGATGAAATTTGGCTCTCCAGCTCCACCAAAGAAGCCTTACCCGTTACGATGTTAAACGGCAACCCTGTTGGCACAGGCAAACCCAGTGCGGTTTGGCAAAATATCAACCGTTTTTACCATCAATACAAACAAGAATGCCTTCAAACCAAATAACACCACGAGCTTAAATTATGACTAAAGACCTACACACCCCAGACAATGAAAGTTTAATTGAGTTTCCATGTGATTTTAAACTGAAAGCGATGGGGAAAAAGAGCGATGATTTTATTGATATTGTTTATGATATTGCCGTAAAACATGCACCAGAAACCCCTAGAGAGAACATATCAATTAACAACTCCAGTGGTCAAAAATTTATCTCTGTAAATGTCGTTGTTTATGTCACCTGCATTGAACAAATTCATGGCATTTATGGTGACTTAAAAAAACACCCTGAAGTGCTAATGACGCTATAAA
>JALSJT010000098.1 GCA_026989175.1 Thiomicrorhabdus sp.
TTGGGGTTGATCTGTTTTAAATCAAAAATCAGTTGCGCTAAATCTTCAATTGAGTAGATATCGTGATGCGGGGGGGGAGAAATTAAAGTAACACCTGGCACAGAGTGACGTAGTTTTGCAATCGTAATATCCACTTTGTGACCGGGAAGCTGTCCGCCTTCACCCGGTTTTGCGCCTTGTGCGACTTTAATTTGCAATACTTCAGCGTTGCGCAAGTAGTGTGCAGTCACGCCAAAACGTCCAGAAGCGATTTGCTTAATCTTGGACATTTTTTCGGTGCCATAGCGAGACGGGTCTTCTGCGCCTTCGCCTGAGTTAGAGCGTGCGCCCAAACGATTCATGGCGGTGGCTAAGGACTCGTGTGCTTCGGGTGACAAGGCGCCTAATGAGATACCTGCGGAATCAAAGCGTTTGTAGATGGCTTCGACTGGCTCTACGCTACTTAAATCGACCGATTGAATGCCGTCTTTAAAGGTAAATAGATCGCGTATGGTCATCGCTGGACGGTTGTTGACCAGTTCCTTAAATTCATTGTATTTCGCTTGGTCATTTTTTTGAACCGCTTCGCGAATGCTGTTGACTACTTCTGGGTTGAAAGCGTGATATTCACCGCCATGAACGTATTTGAATAGCCCGCCTTGTTGCAGAGATTTACGCGGGCTAAAGGCTTCCCATGCTAAACGGCGTTGATCCAACTCTAGGTGTTCAAAGTTGGTACCTTCAATACGGGTTGGCGTGCCTTTAAAGCAGAGGTCGACAATTTCGCTGGTTAAACCAACGGCTTCAAACAGTTGCGAACCACGGTAAGAGGTGATGGTTGAAATTCCCATTTTAGAGAGAATTTTAAACAGCCCTTTATTGATCGCTTTACGGTAGTTGCTAATGTATTTTTTGATGGATTGATCGCTGTCGAGCTCTTTAGAGCGACGCATGTCTTCCATACTTTCGTAAGCCAAGTATGGAAACACCGCCGTTGCGCCATATCCAAATAGCACCGCAAAGTGATGCGAGTCACGCACGGTGCCCGTTTGCACAATAATATTGGCTTCGGTACGTAATCCTTGTTCAATCAAATAGTGATGCACCGCGCCCGTTGCCATTGCGGCAGGAATGGTGGTCAGCCCCTCTTGAATATCCAAGTCGCTGAGCACTAATAGGGTAATACCTGATTTGGCTGCTTCTGCGGCTTGTTTACAGATCGCTTCAATGGCGGCTTTTAGTCCCATTTCTTGATGATCGTAGTGCAGCGAGAGAGTGGTGTTTTGATAGTCGTCATCTTGCAGTGAGAGCAGTTGCTCCATCATTGCAGGGCTTAAAACAGGCGATTGTACTTCTAAACGGCGAGCATGTTCTGGTCCCACTTCAAACATGTTCTGTTCACGACCAAAACAGGTGTTGAGTGACATAACGATGTTTTCACGCAGTGGATCAATGGGCGGGTTGGTGACTTGCGCGAACATTTGGCGGAAGTAATCAAAGACCGAGCGAGGTTTGTGTGAAAACACAGGGAGAGGCGCATCGTCTCCCATCGAAACCGTGGCTTCTTGACCGTCTTCGGCCAATACTCTCAATACGGCATCACGCTCTTCAAAGGTGACTTGAAAGTACTTTTGGTAAGTCTCAGCGGTTTTCTCATCCCAACCGAGCGTATGATCATTTTGATCCAGCGACTCTTCGATGTGCAGATAACCTTGATCCATCCACTCACGGTAAGGGTGTGCATTTTTGAGTTGGTCATCAATTGCGTCAGGTTTTAGCAGGGTTCCGTTTTCTAAATCGACGGCAATGATCTGTCCCGGCTTTAAGCGCCCTTTTTCTAGGACTTCATCGGGTGCATAGTTGTAAACACCAATTTCGGAAGCAAAGGTAATGTGGCGGTCTTTGGTGATGACATAGCGCGTTGGACGCAATCCATTACGATCGACGCCACAAATGGCGTATTTACCGGTGTTGATCACCATTCCCGCTGGGCCATCCCATGGCTCCATGTGCATGGAGTTGTACTCCAAAAAAGCACGTTTGTCTGGATCCATGTGAGGGATGTTCTGCCAAGCGGGGGGGACAAGTACGCGCAACGCTTGAAAGATGTGCATGTCGCCCATCATGAGAATTTCCATCATATTGTCTAACGAGTTGGAGTCGGAACCTGATTGTGCGACCAGCGGTTTCAGCTCAGCTAAGTCGGGCAACAGTGGGGTTTCAAATTTACTTTGACGTGCCAGTGCCCAGTTACGGTTACCACGAATGGTGTTTAGCTCGCCATTGTGTGCTAAGAAGCGGAAGGGTTGTGCCAAACGCCACTGTGGCGAGGTATTGGTTGAAAAACGCTGGTGATACGAGATAGACGAGGAGGCAAACTCAGGGTTTTGTAAATCCAAGAAATACTCGGGCAGCTCTTTGGGCATGACCAAGCCCTTATAAGCGATCAATGCACTGTTAAGCGATGCGATGTAAAAGTCGCTATCATTGGTTTCGATCGCCATCTCGGTTTTACGACGCGCGGTAAATAGCAGACGATTAAAAGCGGCTTCGTCCATATTGTTAGGCGCATTAACGAAGATCTGCTCGATTAAAGGTTCCATATTGCCGGCTTGTTCGCCAAGTACACTTGGGTCTACAGGAACGGTTCGCCAGCCTGCAATGATTAACCCTTTGTTGGTTAATTTCTCTTCGAGTGTGGCGCGTGCGAGTTTGGCTTTTTGGCTGTCTTTGCTTAAAAAAACCATTCCAACGGCATACAGTGCGTTGAGTTGAAAACCGAGTTCTTTGGTTGCTTGCTTTAAAAAGGCATCGGGTTTTTTAATTAATAGCCCACAGCCATCCCCTGTACAGCCATCTGCCGCCACACCACCTCGATGTGTCATGTTGGTGAGAGACTCAATCGCAATTTGCACGACTTTGTGACTTGGCTTGTCGTCCATATTGGCGATTAAACCAAAACCACAGTTCTCTTTTTCAAACTCGGGAGAGTAGAGGCCTGTTAAATTAAGACCAGGTTGGGCTTGTAAGGGGT
>JALSJT010000099.1 GCA_026989175.1 Thiomicrorhabdus sp.
AATAATGGAAGAGTTCTTTTTTTTAGTGCTGAGAGTGTGTTCATAATGATGAATTGGTTGATAAATTAAGTCTTTTAATTATGCCATGTTCGAGTAGAGCTTGTTTTTTATCTTAAAATTATGCGGTATAAAATCCTATTTTCAAATAGGCGTCTATTTATTGCGTAAAACTTCTTTTTTATGCCGTATTATGCCTTACCTTTACGGGAGTAATTACTTGTTTTTTTTAGGTTTTTTAATGTTTTGGGGTGGTAAAGTTGATCTTAAACAAGCGTATATAGAAGTTAATGTGGGCTTCATTCGTTATAATTTTTAGAGAGACCTTTGCACGAGAGGGGCGCGCGAGAAAAAAGAGATGAAATTTGACTGATTAAGGCGGAAATCGCAGGGAATACCTAGGTATTCGCAAGATTTTCAACAAAAATCAGGCATATTTCAGCCTTTTTTATCTGTGCATCCTTTCGTGCAAAGGTCTCTTAGAGCCATTTTTAGATAAAAAGGACAGGGTGATGAATCAAACAGTAACGGGCATCGAGCAAGAAGTTCCAGTGGGCGAAACCATTGTGTCGCAAACCGACCTACATGGCACTATTGTAGGTGTTAATGATACCTTTGCGCGTATCAGTGGCTATTCTCGAGAGGAGTTGATTGGTCAGCCACATAGTTTATTACGCCACCCTGATGTGCCGAAAGCCGCATTTAAAGATTTATGGGAGACCATTCAGTCAGGTAAGCCTTGGACGCAATTGGTGAAAAATCGTTGTAAAAATGGCAACCATTACTGGGTAGAAGCGAATGTCACGCCGGTACTTAAAAATGGTGAAGTGGTTGGCTATTTATCAGTTCGCCGTCGCATTACGGATGAACAAAAACAAGCGGCCGAAGCGGCCTATAAAGCCATTGAGGCGGGGAAAGTTTCGCTAAAAAATGGTTATGTGAATACGCTATCTAAAAAATTAAGCGTGTTTAACCATATTAACCCGGTACTCATGCTGGTGTTACTAACGGTCTTTATTAGTTTATTAGGGATTTTAACCACGTTAGATATTGTCGAGATTTCATGGCAGGTTAAAGTGGCGGTTTTATCTCTGGGTTTAATGTATGCGCTCTATATTAACTATTTTATCCAACGAAAAACCAATGAATTTGTGACGGTAACGAAATCGATTGCCGAGGGCGACTTTAGTCAACCGGTGAATACTTATGGTTCGACTTGGATTGCCGATTTGGCGGCAGGCTTACGCATTATGCAGATTCAAATGGGCGCAACGTATGAAGAGAATCGTGTACAGCTGAATCATAATACGCGACTCACCAAAGCGTTGAATAATGCATCAACCCCAATGATGGTGGTGAATAAACTCAATGAAATTATTTTCATGAATAAAGCATTAAACCGATTGTGGCAGGAACATCAGACGATGTTGGAAAAGGAGTTTGAAGGCTGGGATTCAGAGGCACTTGTTGAGAAGCCATTGGATGTTTTTAATTTAGGAAAATCTGGCGTCACTATTTTCTCCTCGGATATGTTAGAAAAACGTAACTATGAGGTTGAATTGTCTGGGGTTACTTTAGAAATCATCAAACGTCCGGTCGTAAATGAGTTGGGGGAGTGTATTGGTTCGGTGATTGAGTGGCAAGACTTAACGCAGCAACGCAAAGTGGAAGCTTCTTTAGATAATGCCATGCGGTGTGCCGCCAAAGGGCATACCAGTGTGCATTTAGAGACTGAAGGGCTGGATGGATTTTATTTATACACAGCCAAGAATATTAATAATTTGCTGACCAGTTTAAATGAAGCGATTGAGGGCATGGTGGAGGTGATGGTTGCGCTGGCGAATGGTGACCTTCAAAAACGTATCGATAAAGAGTTTAGTGGTTCATTAGCGGCAATGAAGGGGGCAACCAATACCTCTTTAGATAATTTAAGTGGCATTATGTTGCAAATTAAAGGTGTCTCAAAAGCCACGTTAGGCTCGGCGAAAGAGTCAGAAACCGTCTCCAATTATCTCGCAGATCGGATGCAGGAAGCCGCTGCAACACTACAAGAGATTAATACCGATATGCAAGGGATTAATCATATGCAGTCTGAAAATTCAGCACAATTGACAGCAGTCTCAACGATTGCCAAAGAGGCGATTACTTTAAATCAGCAAGCACGCACTTCAATGGATGACTCCATTCAAGCAATGGAAAGCATTACGGATACCGCTGAACGTATTGAGGCAATTATTGGTTTAATTGATGGTATCGCCTTTCAAACCAATTTATTGGCCTTAAATGCGGCAGTAGAAGCCGCACGTGCAGGGGAGCATGGTCGTGGCTTTGCGGTGGTGGCAGGAGAGGTTCGTAACCTAGCCGGTAAATCGGCAGAAGCCGCGAAAGACATCAAAAAATTAATTCAAGAATCAGGCGCGAAAGTGCATGAAGGGGCAGATAAAGTAAAAGCGACCCATGCCCTGTTTGGAGAGGTTGAACAGAGTGTGACGAAAATAGGCGGCACCTTAGATGAGGTCGTGTTGTCGATTCAGCATCAGCAATCAAAAATATCTGATATGACTCAAGCAGTCAACACGCTGGATCATAATATTCAAAATAATACGGCTTCGGTAGAGGAGACTTCGGCCACGGCGCTATCATTGAGTACACAAGCTGAAACGCTCAATCATGCCGTTCAAAAGTTTAAAATTAATACAGCGATTACTGAAGTAAGGAGTGACTTTCCTGAACTGTATGGTGTGTGTTTATCTAGTATTCGTGAGCATATGCGACTATGGAAAACGCGTACTCAGTCATACTTGAACGGGGTAAAAATAGAGTACGATGAAGCCGAAGCGGAGCACATTGAGAGAAGTGAGTTGTTTAAAGGATTGGCTACGTTGTTACAACATGATCCTAGTTTGGCAAACTTACCTGTTTGGCAAAAAATTAAAGCCCTGCATGAGCAACAATATCATGCGGTTGCAGAAGCATTAGTGTTAAGGCATCAATCAGATAATTTGACGTTGGAGT
>JALSJT010000100.1 GCA_026989175.1 Thiomicrorhabdus sp.
ATCGGCATTCCATGGCTTTTCGATGTATTGATAAATGCCGGCATCATTGATACCTCGAATGGTATCCTCAATGCTTGAATAGCCGGACATCAACATACGAATAACATCCGGCCACTCCTCTTTAACGTGCGTTAAAAAAGAGACGCCGGTCTCTTCAGGCATTCGGTGATCGCAGAGGACAATTTGAATGTACTCATAACGTAAAATCTCTTCGGCCTCTTTCGCAGACGTTGCGGTAAAGACGGTAAATTGACGTTTTAAAATACGTTTTAAGGTTTCAACGGATTTTTTATCGTCATCAACGACCAGCACGGAGGGTGGCTGTGGCGCAATCATGGTTATATATCCATCGCCGTTTCAAGGGCTTTAAGCTGTGTGCTTAAGGCGGACTTTGCTTGGGTTAAGCGGGCTTTTCGTTGCGTAATCAGCCAGTTGATCCACTCATCCATCCCTTCGCCTGTTTTTGCGGAGACTTGAATCACTTGAATGTTTGAATTGACCTTTTTAGCGTAGGCAATGCAGGCGTCTACATCAAAGTCTAAGTAGGGAAGTAGATCGGTTTTATTCAGGAGCATCACATCTGCGGCAGCAAACATATCGGGGTACTTGATGGGTTTATCTTCCCCTTCGGTAACGGAAAGAATCGCCACTTTATGATCTTCACCTAAATCAAATGCGGAAGGGCAGACTAAGTTACCAACATTTTCAATAAACAGTAGACTGTAGTCGTCCAGACCTAGATGTTCAACAGCGTGTCCGACCATGTGAGCGTCTAGGTGGCAACCTTTTCCGGTGTTGACTTGAATTGCGGGGACGCCCGTTGCACGAATTCGGTCAGCATCATTTGCGGTTTGTTGATCGCCTTCAATAACGGCCACCGAAAGTTTATCTTTTAGCCGAGTAATGGTTTCGGTTAAGAGTGTTGTTTTTCCGGAACCTGGACTGGAGACAAGGTTGAGCGCAAAGATGCCTTTGTGAGAGAAAAGGTGTCGGTTATTGTGTGCATACTCATCATTTTTAGAGAGGATGTTGGTTTCAATTTCAATCATACGACTCTGGCTCAACCCAGGGGCATGAGAGTGTGCCGGGCCCGTACCATAATGAAGGTCGCCATTTTCGGTATGGGGTGCATGCGTTTCATGGCTATGTTCGTGGTTATGTTGATGATCATGGTTGTGATCATGTTGGTGATTGTGATTGTTTTCAATGGAGACTTCGCCCGTTCCACAGCCGCATACAGTGCACATAATTAATCTACCTCGAGTTCTTTTATTTTAAGTTCTTCTCCGCCCGTCATCTGTAGCATTCCGCTATCACATTTGGGACAGTTGTCGTATCGATTTTGAATGGTAACAGAGCTTGAACAGCTTAGGCACCAAGCTTGTCCTGGAATATGGTTAATAATGAGTTCAGAATTTTCGGCTAAACTATTTCGAGTCACGACCTCCCAACCAAAGGTTAAGGCGCGTGGCTCTACACCCGAAAAGGCACCAATATCTAACCAAACTTTTTTAACGGTTTTGTAATTTTGTTCTTTGGCTTGCGCTTCTAAGGTAAGAAGAATGCCTTCACAAATGGACATTTCATGCATTATGCTTGACCTTTATGAATGTGAAATGGAACGCAGGGATCAATGATCTGTGCGATTTGCTGAACCTGCTTCTGCCAATGCGAGAACTCCGCTTGCGGAAGCGCTTGAATAAGTTGGTGCACAATCCCTTTTGGGTGAAAATTCCACTCAGTGGGCGCACTAATTGCATAGCGCCGAGTGGTTTGGGTTTGAGGGTCAATTTCTGCCAGATGAAACAACCGACCTCTTGCTGATTCTACCCAAGAAACCGTTATATTGTCTTGTTTTTTGAAACCAAATAGGGGTGGGGAGCTTTTATCGGTTTGGTTGCTTAAGGTTTTGAAGTTGGCCATGGCATCGAGCAGCTTTCCAAGGACTCTTTTTTGTAATTCCGCGATGTTCAACGATTGGAACTCAGCGGTGTATGCATGACTTCGGCTAAATGCGGTGTTTTCAATGGCTGTATTTAAGGCCGGGGTTGTGACCCACATGTCCCACGACTTTGGAGAGAACATGTGCGCTTCAATATTGTGTTGTTGATGTATATTTGGGAGTGGTTCTGCTAGTTGGATCGGCACGATTTTTTGAAACAGCTGTTTGATTTTAGGCAACGAAATGATCTGTTGTACGCTCATTTTCACAAGGTCAAATCCTGGCAGCAGTGTGCTAAATTTTTCATGAATGCGTTGACAGATCGTAAGCGAGTCGGCTTTGTTGCTCTTTTGTTGTGGCCAGTTTCCGACGCCTTGTAAATGGTGAGAACGCTCCGCTTCGGAGATTAACTCGAAGGTATAAAGGAGCTGGGTAAGATGGATAAAGTGCTCTTTTAAGTTTTCGAGACTGACGTGATGTGCCGATTGCTGTAGCTGTTCTTCCGTTAAATCTTGCAGAGCGAGTTGTGCGGCAAACTGTTGTGCTTTGCCACATAAACTATAGGCAAGCCCGATAAACTGTATGACTTGCTCTGGTGTACGATGTAGGCAGAGTTTTTGTATTTCAAAAGGGCGTACGGATGCAATGGCGTAGGGCTGATACTGTATATTAATCTGTCCTTGCATGATCGGTTTGCTCTCGTTATTGGTCATTCTGCTTGGCATGCGGTTTATCTTTATCCGATAGACCAAATAAAGCTCGACGTGAAACAGGCGTTTCTAATTTCTCATCTAGGCTTTTGATTGGAACCACCTTTGGGGTGCGGTACTCTGTTGTTTCGGTATGTGAGTCGGTTGTTTCCGTCTCGCTTTCGGTCGGTTCAATTTTGGCAACGCCTAATGAGATCGCTTTAATGTCTTTTTGGCGCGTGGTCTCTTCTTTGGCTTCTTGGTCAAAGACGAGCTGCACACTCTGTTTTGCGATTTCAATCGCAGTGTCATGGTTGTCGATGCTGTGCATGTCTGAAATTAAAGCACAGG
>JALSJT010000101.1 GCA_026989175.1 Thiomicrorhabdus sp.
TTGCTTTATATGCCGACGACTTTACCAGGGTTGTCTATTGGGCAAGCACAGGCGTTATTACAACAAACCAATGAGATTATTAAAAGCTTTCCTGAAGTGAAAACCGTCTTTGGCAAAATTGGTCGTGCCGATACCGCAACCGATCCTGCGCCTTTAACCATGATTGAAACCACGATTCAGTTTCATGATAAATCGACATGGCGAGAGGGCATGACACTGGATAAATTAATTATCGAGTTTAATGAAGCGGTTAAATTCCCAGGATTAACCAATGCTTGGGTACAGCCGATTAAAACGCGTATTGATATGTTATCCACGGGCATTAAAACCCCCATTGGAATCAAAATTTCAGGGGATGATTTGGCGGTGATTGAAAAGGTGGGTCAAGACATTGAAGCCACTTTAAAAGAGCTGCCCGAAACCTTATCGGTTTATTCGGATCGAGCGGAAGGCGGACGTTACATTGATATTTTACCAAACCGTGAAAACATGGCGCGCTATGGTTTAAATATGGGCGATTTGGCCGATATTTTATCCACATCCGTGGGGGGAAAAGTGTTGCAAGCCAATGTAGAAGGTCGCGAACGTTATACCATGAACTTACGTTACCCCCAGATTTGGCGAGACTCGGTTCAAAAATTACAATTACTCCCCTTAATTACGCCGACAGGACAAACCATTCAACTCGGCCAAGTCGCCGATGTGGTCATTAAGATGGGACCTCCTATGATTAAATCAGAAAATGCACGTTTAAATGGCTGGACATTTGTTGACCTTAACCAAGATGTTGACCTCTTGGGTTATGTTGAAAAAGGAAAAACAATGATTCGTGATAACGTTGACCTGCCCGCAGGATACAGCTTGAAATGGACAGGACAATATGAGTACCTGATGAAAGCACAAGAGACGTTACAAATTGTGGTTCCATTTGCACTGCTCATTGTTTTTTTACTGCTCTATATCATTTTTAAAAACATCACCGAAGCCTTAATGATTTTAGGCGTATTACCTTTCGCTTTATTAGGTTCAGTCTGGTTTATTTGGTGGTTAGATTATGACTACTCGATTGCCGTCGCCGTGGGCATGATTGCCTTAGTTGGAATAGCCGCCGAATTTGGCGTCATTATGTTGATGTATCTTAAAAATGCAATTGAAGATGCGGAGAGAGATAATCAATTAAATAACCCCAAAGAACTGGTTGCCGCCATTATGGTGGGTGCGGTTCAGCGTGTTCGCCCCAAAGTGATGACCGTGAGTGTCATTGTGGTGGGGTTGCTGCCGATTATGTTTGGTACAACCACGGGATCAGAAGTCATGAAGCGTATTGCTGCTCCCATGATTGGTGGCATGATTTCAGCGCCCGTCGTTTCCATGCTGTTGATTCCAATTTTAACTTACATGATGTACAAGCGTAGATTGTTTAAACATCATCAAACAGGAGAGGAAAGATGAACATTATGAATGCAAACCACCTCAATCAAAAAATATTAATGGTTCTTCTCGTCGGGTGCTGGTTACTGCCTTTTTCCATCTGGGCGAGTGATTCGATGAACGTTGAACCCGTTCAAGACACCTCGCTGCAAGCGCTGTTTTTATTAGGGCTAGAAAACAGTCCCACCATTACGTTTGCGGTTGCGCAACAAAATGCCGCGTTAAACAATCAAAAAATAGCAGACTCTTTTTTAAAACCAGAAGTCAGCTTTCAATCCGAATTAAGCTACGCCTGGATGGAAAAACAGTCTTATGCAAGAACGGCCAGTCAACTACAAGCCTCTTACCCTCTTTATCAGCCAGACAGAGAGGATCGTTCCAGCATTGCCTCCTATCAATTATCTGAGCGTAGGCTTCAATTAGAAGAGACAAAGCAAGCGTTAGGGTTAAAGATATCGAATCTTTACTTTAATTATTGGATACAAAAATCAGAGCAAGAGTTCTTACAAAAAGAGTTTGAATCCATTAGTGAAATCATGATGCAAGTTAAACAGCGATTTACGATTGGCTATCAAGACTTAAATGATATCTCAGATATTCAAGCACGTTTAGACAGTAATCGGGCAGATTTGATTCGAATAGAGCAAAACTTACGCATTACCGAGATTGATTTAGAAGCGGCATTAGGCGTTGAAATTGATTTATCAAAATTTCCCCCCCCCTCTATATTACCTGCCCACATTAATTTGTTGAGTCATCAAAATGATTTCGCAGGTTTAGTTGAGCAACATCCTGCTTTGTTACGTTATGAGCAAATGCTGTTTGCCAGTCGTAAGCAGATGGAATATGAAAAAAATAAAGATGGTGTCGTTGTTCAAGCATTTGGCGCAATCGTGAATAATCAGAGTGATGGTTATTTTTATGATGATGCACAAGGGGCTAAGGTGGGATTAAAACTAAGTGTACCTTTATATTTAGCAGGCAGAACCAGTGCTGCCACTGCAAAGGCTCGCGCTGAAAGTAACCAAGTGAGCGCGTTAAAGAGGCAACAAGAACTGTTGCTTACCGCGAGCCTTCAAAATGCCGTTGAAAGTTCACAGCATAATCAAAAAAGATTATCTGCCTTAAAGGATGTTTTAGAATCAAACAAACAAGCCTTAACAGCGGCTGAAAATGGTTTAAGCACGGGTAATCGAAATATTTTAGATCTATTGGATGCACAGAGAAACGTTCATCGTGCCGAACGAGATATTACGATAGTGATTAATCGCTTATGGAATAACTGGTATTTATACCAGTGGAGCCAAGGTGAAATCCCTGTTTCATGACATTAATCAGGCTCCTTGATGGCTTGTTTAAGCGGTTTAGCAAATAAAATAGAAATAAACGATAAAAAGGGTTGCGTTGTAAGCTGTATTGGTTAGAATACGCCCCGTTCCGAAGCAAAGGGCTTTAAGTCAGATGCTTCGAGGCAGGCAGAGATATAGAACAGAAAGCGTTCGAGAAAAAAGTTTGCAAAAACA
>JALSJT010000102.1 GCA_026989175.1 Thiomicrorhabdus sp.
GTTTACCACACTCAGCATTGCAACGACTCAAAGTACCGTCCAACCATGGCAAGATCCAGCTTATATTCAAAAAGCCTTTAATGAAATTGCGCTTAAAAATGAGTACCGTGCCACAGAGGGGCGTATTCTTAAATGGCGCTCGCCTATTCGTTACCAGTTTGTCTACCACAACCTCAAAAAAAACTCCATGATTGAGCAACTGTTCCACACCCATTTACAGCACCTACAAACCATTACAGGCCACCCTATTCAAGTACATCAATCTCATCATATTGGGCAGGCAAACTTGCTGATACATCTCACACCAGACAAACATTACGATCAAGTCATTCAATCAACCTCACCAAACACCATTGAAGGGCTTGCGCGCAGTAGTCACTGCATGGCAGGTTTTCAGCGCAATCGACAAAATGCCATCACCAGTGCGCAAGTCATCCTTCCAGTGGATCACGTATTCAGCAAAGGGTTACTAGTCACCTGCATTGTGGAAGAGACCACTCAAATACTCGGCTTGCCCAATGATGCTGATTGGGTCAACCCAAGCATTGCCAACGATGCCACCAAGATAGAATTACTCACAGGGCTGGACTACCTCTTCCTAAAAATACTATACGATAAAAGTCTAAAAGCTGGCTTGCCCTATCCTCAAAACCAAAAAATCATTCAGCGCATCATTCAAAAACTGCAATCCAATGGTGAAATCAAACATGCAGGTCAAACCATTAATCAATCAGGCCTCTACCCAACGATCAATTAAACCCACAATACCTTTCCATTTTCAGTAAAATAATTTTCTCCCCCCCCCTATCCCAACTTAAAAAGGCGTTAACATGGTCAGCTTAACCACCCCCATTTGTGATTTTAACCAACCCGCCATCGACTTTAACCTTCCTGGAGTTGATGGACAAAACTGGACGCTTGATAAAGCCAAAGGTAAAAACGGCCTATTGGTGATGTTTATTTGCAATCACTGCCCGTATGTAAAGTCGATTCAAAAACGCTTAGTAAACGATGCCCGCACCTTACGAAATCATTACGGTATCAACAGCATCGCCATTATGTCCAACGACCCCAATGAGTATGCCGAAGACTCATTTGAAAACATGCAAAAAATCGCCCAACAGTTTAACTTTCCATTTCCCTATGTGATGGATGAAACCCAAGCCGTCGCCAAAGCCTACGGTGCGGTTTGCACCCCCGACTTTTTTGGCTATAACGCCGATTTAAAGCTACAATACCGTGGTCGATTAGATGCCTCTCGTAAAGAGACCGCACCCGATAATGTGCCCAGAGAGTTATTAGAAGCGATGAAACAAGTTGCCGAAACTGGGCAAGGACCTTTGGAGCAAATACCGAGTATGGGTTGTTCTATTAAATGGAAGAATGAAACATAGCCATGTCCACCTTTCTTATTGCCCCCGATAGCTTTAAAGGCTCCATAAGTGCCGCACTATTTTGCCAAATCGCCCAACAAGTGATTTTACAACGCCAACCCAATGCCACGGTCATTACCCGCCCACTTTCAGATGGTGGCGAAGGGTTTGTCGATTCGTTTGCACTGGCGGAATTGGCTGAAATCAAATCCATCTGGTGCGCAGGGCCACTCGGGCGAAAAGTCAAAGCTAAGTTTGGCTGGATGCCCGATTCAAATACCGCCATTATTGAGATGGCACAAGCCTCTGGTTTAACTCGACTGCACCCCGAAGAGCGTAACCCATTAGCGACCCACACCACGGGCACAGGACAACTCATTCAAGCGGCAATTGAGCTGGGCGCAACCACCATTATTATCGGGCTAGGCGGTTCTGCCACCAATGACGGCGGCGTTGGCGCACTGCAAGCAGTGGGCATCCCTTTTTTAAATGCACAAGACAAACTCATTGGACTGGGTGGACAAGCGTTACACACCATTCAAAGTATTGGCGAGATCCCAGCCCATCTATTAAATATTAAATGGCAATTGGCCTGCGATGTCACCAATCCACTGCTCGGAGAGCGTGGCGCAACGCAAGTGTTTGGCGCACAAAAAGGACTCACGCCCCAAGCAACCCCTATTTTAGAAAATGGGCTGGCACACTTGGCAGAGCAAATCCATAAAAAAACAGGACGATCGGTTCACGAATTAGAAGGGTCAGGCGCAGCGGGTGGAACCGCGGCTGGCTTTATGGGATTACTCAATGCGCAAATGCAATCGGGCTTTGAGGTATTGAACAACCACCTAAAACTGAATGAGCTACTTGAACAACAGATCATTGATTTTCTCATCACAGGCGAAGGAAAAATAGACGCTCAAACCGCAATGGGAAAACTGCCACAACGCATGGCGCAACTGGCAAAGCAATACCAGTCAAACTGTAAGGTCATTGGCCTGTGCGGTCACCTCGCCAGTAACCGACAAACCTTACCTGAATTTGATGCACTCTTTAGCCTGATCCCCTGCCCAATGGATGAGTTCAGCGCCATTCAAAATACGCCTGCACTACTGGCACAAACGCTCGACTCTATTTTAGGGTTCACCTAAATTTTCTTCCCCCCCTTCCTATTTTAAATACGAACATACCCTTTGGTGCTACAATAAAATACTAACCAAGGAGGTTCTTATGAAAACCTGTGCTCTCGTCATTGGACACAAAAAAAGATCACCCGGCGCGATCAATCACTCACAAGGTCTATCGGAATTTGATTACAACGAACAACTGGCATTAGAGATTGAAGCCGCGTTAAGTGATCATGAAAAAGTTCAAGTACAACGCGTCTATCGACGTACTTACAATACACTACCAGATGATATTAATGCGCTCAATCCTGACTTTATTATCTGCTTGTACTGCAACGCTTTTAATACCAAAGCAACAGGTACTGAAGTACTGTTTTATCATCGCTCTAAAAAAGGCAAAAAATTTGCGAAGGTATTGGATAAAAACTTAGTGAATGCACTGGAACTCACTGATCG
>JALSJT010000103.1 GCA_026989175.1 Thiomicrorhabdus sp.
TTTATTTGCCAGGAGACGTGTTGGGCGTGGATGCCTTGGCGAGCAAACAACATAAGATGAGTGCCATTGCGATTGATTCGGTAAGTGTTTGTGCGCTGCCCTTTGATCAATTAACTGATTTATCCCTACAGATTCCCAGTTTAAATCAACAGATTATGATGGTGATGAGTAAAGAGGTGAATGAAGGGCGCTCTCACTCTGGAATGCTCATCAAGCGTAATGCGGATCAACGTGTGGCACAGTTTATTTGGAGCATGGTTGAACGCTATCGTACACGCGGGTATGTGTATGATGAGTTCCGTTTAAATATTTTGCACCGGGATGTTGCGGTACATCTGGGGTTGACACCAGAGACGGTTTCACGGATTTTGGCAAAATTACATGCTGAACAGATTGTGACGTGGAAGAAGAAAGAGGTGAAGGTTCATGATGAAGAGGCGTTAAAGATTGTCGCAGGCGGTAAAACAGAGATCTGATTTTTTTATTGCATTGCATATAGTTAATTAGACTCTTTTACGGTATATTAGCGTTACAATTTTAAGAACTTAGGAAGTGAAAGTATGTTAACGGGAAATTTAAAGCAATTATTTGTGGTTGGTTTTGTTGGACTGACGTTGGTGGGGTGTAGTTCTACGCCTAAGCCAGTTGAAGAAGCGCCAGAAGTAACGCAAGTAGAAGAGGTCGTTACTATTCAAGTTGATGAAGACATTGAAGCGGCTAAACAGGCAAAAGCACGAGCATTAGCGGCGCAAAAAGCGGAGCTATTGGCGACGATTCAACGTGAAGTGGTCTATTTTGATTTCGACCAGTCGGAGGTTAAGTCACAATTTTATAGCACGATTAAGGCAAATGCAGATTATATGGCATTAGAGCAAAATGCTACAGTAACTATAGAGGGTCACTGTGATGAGCGTGGAACACGTGAGTATAATATTGCGTTAGGTGAGCGTCGTGCCAATGCGGTTAAGCGTGCTTTGATTGCAGAAGGCGTTAGTCCGAGCCGAATTAAAGTGATTAGCTACGGTGAAGAGCAACCTGCGGCTGAAGGTCATAATGAAGCGGCATGGGCGAAGAATCGTCGTGCAGAGTTTTCATACTAAGCTCGTTACTATTTAGCCATTTAAATTTTTTTAAGCCTTTCTACCTTCTGGGTAGGAGGGCTTTTTTTGTTTATTGAGATATTTACATGTCCGAAAATACACCAGAAGTTCATTACTTAAAAGATTATCAGCCCCCTGAATTTACAATAAGCTCTGTTTTTTTAGAGTTTGACCTCCATCCAATGAAGACACTGGTAACGAGTACGATGCAGTTTCACCGAATTTCAGGTGTGGGAGTATTAACGCTATTGGGTGAAAGCGTAGAGCTACTCTCAGTATTGTTAAATGGTAATGAGGTTCTGGAGCGCTGTCACATTGATGACACTTCACTGCAGTTAGCAGTTGAAAGTATTGATTTTGAACTGGTGGTGGTGACTAAGATTTCGCCTGAAAGCAATACTGCATTAGAAGGGTTATACCGTACCAGTGGAAATTATTGTACTCAGTGTGAGGCGGAAGGTTTTCGGAAAATAACCTATTTTCTAGATCGTCCAGATGTATTGACCCAGTTTACGACGAAAATTATCGCCGATAAGGCGCATAATTCCGTGCTGTTATCCAATGGTAATTTAATAGAATCGGGTGATTTAGAAGGTGGACGCCATTATGCCATTTGGGAGGATCCGTTTAAAAAACCAAGTTATTTGTTTGCACTGGTGGCGGGTAACTTGGCTTGTATTGAAGAGTCGTTTTTAACGGCCGACCAGAGAACCATCGCATTAAAAATTTATGTTGAGCAGCGTAATATCGATAAATGTACGCATGCGATGGACTCGTTAAAAAAGTCTATGGCATGGGATGAGCAAAAGTTTGGTCTTATTTATGACTTAGATATCTATATGATTGTTGCGGTCGATGATTTTAATATGGGAGCAATGGAGAATAAGGGGTTAAATGTGTTTAACTCCAAGTTTGTTTTGGCAAAGCCTGAAACGGCAACCGATGTTGATTATGAAGGAATTGAGGCGGTGATTGCGCATGAGTACTTTCATAACTGGACTGGAAATAGGGTAACGTGTCGAGACTGGTTTCAACTCACATTAAAAGAGGGGTTGACCGTTTTTAGAGACCAACAATTTACCGCCGATATGTTATCGCCAGCGGTGAAAAGAGTTGAGGATGTTAAACGATTACGTAGCAATCAGTTTCCAGAAGATGCCGGTCCAATGTCGCATCCGATACAACCTCAATCGTATATCGAAATGAATAATTTTTATACCATGACGGTTTATGAAAAAGGAGCAGAAGTCGTGCGTCTTTACCATACCTTATTGGGGGAGGAGGGATTCCGAAAAGGGATGGATCTTTACTTTAAGCGTTATGATGGGCAAGCGGTTACCGTGGTGGATTTTAGAAAAGCGATGGAGGATGCGAATCATATTGATTTAGATCAAATGCACCAGTGGTACATTCAGGCTGGCACACCAGTAGTTGAAATCTGTACAAAATATGATGCATGTTCACAAGTTTATCAAATTACCTGCGTTCAAAAGATAAACGCTCGTCTTAATACTAAACCTCTGCTTATCCCAATCCGTTTTGGTCTGCTATCCGAAACAGGAGAGCCTGTCGTTTTAAGACCGGATATACAAACTAAAAATAGAGTTAAGGGAGGAGGTACTGAGCTGTTATTGCTGTGCACAGCATCATCTGAAGTCTTTACCTTTACAGATGTAACCACAGAGCCAACTCCTTCCTTTTTGAGAGGGTTTTCAGCCCCCATTCATTTAGACTACGATTACTCAGATAGAGAGTTGAGCTTGTTAGCAAGCTCGGACTCTGATAGTTTTGTTCGTTGGGAGTCGTTTCAGATACTGGCATTGAATGAGATTAAAGCCAATATTCAGCGTTATGAATCGAATCTCTCTTTAGTGTTATCCGAGGCGTTAAAGTCAGCGTTTTTAAGCGTGTTACAGAGTGTATCAGAAGACAGTGCTCAGGTGGCATTGACCATCACGCTGCCTGACCTAACTTACATTGGTGAACAGTTTACGGTCGTGAATGTGGATGCGATTTATCATGTACATCAGTGGCTGAGGAAGGCACTGGCTCAATATTATAAGCCTGAACTCTCGTTGATTTATCAGCAGTTGGCTGAGGCTGAAAATAAGATTTATCGTTATCATAAAGAGGACATTGGTCGCCGTAAATTAAAAAATGCGTGTTTACGTTACTTAACCCTGTTGCCAGAAGGGTTTGAAGTGGCAAGGTCACAATATGAACAGCAGCACAATATGACCGATGTATTAGCTGCTTTAGAGTCAATCTCTCATACGGATCATGTTGAACGTAGTTCCTGTTTACAGCATTTTTATGAAAAGTGGCATAAGGATACTTTGGTACTGGACAAGTGGTTTACGTTGCAAGCGGCTTCGCACCATCGTCATGCTTTGGAGCATGTGAAAGCGCTGGTTAAGCATAAGGATTTTATTTATACCAATCCGAACCGAGTTAGAAGTGTTTTAGGGGTATTTGGGCGATTAAATTTATTAGGTTTTCATCGTGCTGATGGGAGTGGTTATGAGTTTTTAGCAGAACAGGTCATTAAATTAGATGGGATTAACCCTCAAGTGGCGGCAAGAATTGTTGCGCCGTTTACACATTGGCAGCGCTATGATGAAGCAAGAGGCGTTAAAATGAGAGAGTCATTAACGAAAATATTAAGCCATAAAGGGCTTTCAAAAGATGTTTATGAAATCGTCTCTAAAACGCTCTGTTAGTCATTATTGGTTGATTGAGATAGGTTCCAAATGAACGTTTTGGCTACGCTTTGGCTGTTGCTAAACCTGTTAGTTTTGCCAACGGCAATCTTTGCCAATGAGCGTCATGAATGGGAGGATTTGCTTGCGCCGGATGTTACTCCCTTTTCTATGACGGGTCAGAGTGAAGATCTGAATCAAGTGTCAAATCAGACTGTTGAAGATCAGATATTGAGAGTTGATCAAGAGATATTGATTTTAAAAGCCGAGTTGGCATACCAAAGAGGGCGAGAGAACGCGTTAAAAAACTATCTTCATCAGCTCGATAAAATGGGCGTTTTACCTCGCTTTCAAGCACGAGTCGCACGTTTAAAGCAACAGCCTATCGTGTTAAAACAAAGTTCTTCGCCCTCAGAGATGGCTTCACATTTGATTGTGAGTGGGATTCAACCATTACAATTTTCAGGAGATAAGGATGCTGTTGTTGCGATTTTACTTCCTTTAACGGGAGATTTTGAACGCGTTGGTAATCAACTATTAGAGAGTTTGCTCTCCGGGCTTGAAGAGATTGATTTTTTAGGCTCTTTGGTTATTTTAGATACGGCGTTATACGACTCCGCTTTTGATGTGTGGCAGCAGGCGAAGCATTATGAGCCAAGTTTTGTTTTTGGCCCCCTTCGTAAATCAATTGCCACACAGTGGCAGGCGTTAAATACTGGTATTCCAATACTTTATTTTAATGAGATGCCATTTTTAAACGGACATGAAAGAGCGCTCTCTCCCAGTCGTGTGAAAGGGGTTACACAACTCATGCCCTTTTTAGAGACACATGCTTATCGAAATATATTGGTTTTAAGTGAAGATAGCAATACTTCACAAAAATTAGAATCCGCTTTCTATTCAAAATGGCACTCCTCCGATCAATCAGGGATGTATCTACATCAAGTGGTTAAAAGAACGGTTGGTGAGGCGGTTGAAGAGGCGACAAATGTTAAGCATTCAAAGGCAAGAAAGCATTGGTTGCAGAAAAAAATAGGCGTCTCTTTAGTGTTTGAACCCAGAGTCAGAGAGGATATCGAAGTGGTTATCTCATTTGTCTCAGAACGCAACGCCATACAGATCGCACCAATTTTAAATTTTTATCAGTTAACAGATGTTCCGCACGTTTGGTTTCCCATCCAAACATCAACCGCTCGGTTTTTAGCCGAAAATCAGGCTTCATGGCATAACACTTATGCGCTACTTCCCCCCCTCCTTTATCAGACATGGCAAAAAAGAGTCGAAAAAAATGAACAAATCAATAAAAGTGGTCTATTTTATGCTTTAGGTCAAGTGGCAGTTGAGATTGTGAATAATCCACTGATCTCTAATGGCTTAGCGTTGTCTCTTGACACCGAATTTGGAACGATTATTTCGGACTCGATAGGACAATTTTATCTACTGCCAGTGATCTATTCATTGGACTCGCGTGATACTCAATAGTTCGCTTTTTGTTTAAAGCGTTCAGAATGAGATTTTTGCATGAGAGAACGCACGGAGAAAAGAAGGTTGAAGTCCTGCGTTTTGTACCCTCTTATGCAAAGATTTTAGAGTGAGTGATCGGTTGTACCGTTTTTATTTATTGTAAAGGATGTCAATAGTGGCCGCTTCAGATGAAACCTTTGACCCAAATGATCTAGACAGTATTGATGCGCTACTTGATGAGGCGGAGTTAGAGGTTGCTGAAAAAAATGATGACTCTGAAGGTCAGGATGCGATTGACTCTTTATTGGATGAAGTGACTCTACCAGAATCTGGTACGGAGCCTGAATTGAACGCATCGGAGGTTGAAGAGCCGCTGCCAGAAGTGGAGATGGATAATGCCAGTGATTTGATTCAAAACAGCTCCGTTGATTCAGGGAAAAATCAGCCAGCTATAAAAAAAGCAGTTTCAGAGGAGGAGGCATCACCTCCGGTAAAACCCACAACAATGCAGCCCAACCCAATTAAAGAGATGACGGCGGAAGATATGGAATCTATTAAAAAATTAATCATTATTTTTGGATCAACACTTGTTGTATTGGTTTTGATTGGAATTGGAATTGGGGTGTGGAGTGTCTTTGCTGCCAAGGGAGCAGCAATGGACGAGGAGACCAAGACACTGATTGAGTCGACACAAGTGAGTGCAGAGCGTATGGCTGGAAGTGTTATGGGTGTCAGTGAATCCATTCAAACGATTGAAAAGAAAATTGATGCACTTAATTTTCAGTTAGAAGAGTTGTCGACTGATTTACTGGAAGTACAAGCGCCAGCCTCTTCGGCGAATAAACATGACCTCATTGATCCGTTAGGTCTTAATGCACACAGTTCTACAGCGGCGACACCGGGCAGTTCTATAAAAACACCAGCGGCAACTCTGCCCGTGAGTCCGCCAAGTGTTGAAACGGCAAAGTTGGCCAGCTCGGTGAATAAGAAAATGATTGCCGCACAGCGACGAATTGATGAAGTTAATCGCAGAGTGAAAGACATTCAATCGAAACATAAAGCCTTATTATTAAGTATTAAGAACCTTGAAAAACAGTTGGTTTTGCAACAGAAAAAAGTGGCCGAAAAAGAGCAAGCGGCTAAATCCAAAAAACAGGGGCAAAATCCATATCAATACAGTGCGCCGGATGCAATCTATTATGACCAGTCTGTAGGGGATAGTTATCCATAGACAGACGATTGAAAATATTCGTTATTACAAAAAAATAAAATGGAGTATAGAACAATGAAAAAGCAAGCTGTTCTAAAAGCAAGTCTCGTGGGGCTGGCAAGTGTCTTTGCCTTGAGTGGGTGTATGCAACAACAAAGTAGTTCTGGAGAGGGTGTTAAGCCAACAAGTCAGGCCGCGACCATTGTTCAGCCCACGGTTACTCAAGCTCCGGTTGCTGAGAGTAAGCCAGAATTAATGAAAATATCAGGCATTGGCTATGGCGCAGAAAGTACCTTTGGTGCTTATACACCAGGGCAGCGTCGATTGATGGCGATTAGAGCCTCTAAGCTTGATGCATATCGTGCGCTTGCTGAACAGCTCTATGGAATTAAAATTGATAGTAACACCTCCATTTCAACGATGACGGCAAAAAGCGATAGTTTTAGAGCACGAGTCAATGCAGTGGTTCGTGGTGCAAGAATTGTCAGTGTCACTCCAATGGCAGACCGTAATTATGAAACGGTTTTAGAGGTTTATGTCGATAAACGCTTTTTTGAGCAAACCTTTGTCTATACAGCAAGCAAAATGAAAGCCTTAAATCCTGAATCGGTATATCAAGTCAGTTCGTATTAGAAGAGATCTTTGCACGAAAGGATGCACAGACAGGGTGAATTGAGCGTGTTCAAGAGAGAGGGTACCCTGGGGTATAAAAAAGGCTGAAATACGCCTGATTTTCGCCTCAATCAGATAAATTTTATTTCTTTTTTCTCTCGCGCCCTTCTCGTGCAAAGGTCTCTAGAAATAAATCCTATGTTTTACCGAGAGTGTGGTTGGAGACGTTAATATGACAAAATATAAAATAATGATTCCATTGGTTTTAGGCTTATTTATTTGGCAGGGCATTGCGGATGCAGCAAGCATCAGTACGCGTGTTCGTATTTTGGAAGGAAAGGTTGCTAAACAAGATAGGGTGATTAAAAATAGCTTAAAATCCTTAAGTGCACGTGAGGCTAAGGGAGAGCAAGCTTTGGCTAAGGTGAATGCATTAGAAAAAAAAGTTGAGAAACTTCTTAAGGGGGGAGATAAAAAAAGGTTAGAGCGAGCCGATAAGCGCTATACCTTTCCTTAATGTGCAAAAATGCCCCCCCCTTTACAGTTTTAATTTGTTTGCGGTTACCACATATTTTGAGAAGTAAAAGCTCATTTTAACAATGAATGATTTACAAGCCAAATTTCTAGATTTGGCTATCCATATCCATCGGTAGGGCTAGCGTTCAGCCTTTCGGCTTTGTTGTGCCAGTTCAATCTCTTTTGCCTGAATAAAATAGACGAGTTTACGGCGATCATCTTCACTTAAGTTTTCATAAGACAGTGCAACGAGTGCGCCAGAAGATTCTTCATTTAGCGGTGTAATTTTGACGACATTACAACGCACTAAAATAGGCGCTTCATTGGGTAAAGGCTTTATTAATAAATCTAGTTTATCACTGGGCTCTATTTTCTCTTCAATATTAATAGCAATCCCCCCACCGCTGAGATTAACCAGTCTTTGTGGAATGGCACGAGTGAGTTGTTTATTGTCAATGGTGCTTAATATGAAGTTGATTTTGCTATTCATTGCCGTTAAGGCGGTTGCTAATAAAGCACTTTTTTGATTGATATGAGAGATAACTTCATTGATTTGCTCATCCAGCTGCGCTAAGTTTTGCATAAAATACTCTTCAATGTATTTTGCATCAGGTGTAAAAGGCAGGGGTGTATTTTCTGCTTCTAGCTTTGAAAGAATACGATAGCTACACGGCATCATGACATCAATTCGATAGAAGGAACGCTGATCTTTTGGCATTTTTTAAACTCTCTTTCGTATAAATATGATGGGATTTTATTTTACGGAAATTTAGACATTATTTCTGTTATATTTTGAATTTAATAAGAGTAAAGCAGAAAATAAGCCAAGTATTGTGCGGCTGGTGTATGGCGGGTACGGGTTGTTGTTGTTTTTAAGCTTTTCCAAGTGGGTTTTTGGTTGGCTTCGTTGCTTGTGTCTTTCCTCGGGCACCGTAGAGTTTAATGTTGGGTGATTCTTGTCCAGAAAGGATCTTAAGTGTATGTTGATTTATGTTGTTTAAAATTTGAATAGATATGCCGTTAGCTTGGTTTAAGTCATGGCACTGATTGGATAGTAGAATAAGGCGTTGAATGTTTTGTTGCATGGTTTGAGGTAAGTCTGGAGAAATCTCAGAGCTCAGTAGTACGGAGAGTGTTAATTGTTGAGTATTTAACTGTTGTTCAATTGCTTGAGTGAGTTGTGAAATTTTTTCTGAGAGTTCGTTTTTAACCGAAAGAGTGGTTGAGAGCTGCTCGGTATTATTAGATTTTAAGGCTTGTGACTCTGAGAGAAGCGCTTCTTTAAATGATTCCAATAACTGTAAAAATTGAGCAATTTGTGAGGGCAGTTCTTCAATTTTCTGAATGTTATTGGCTTGATCTTGAGTCATAAGAGAGACACCTATGCTCTAGAAAACAGGGCTTCAGTCTGTAATAATTTATCCGCAACTTTTTCGGCATTCACTTGGTAAGAGCCGTCTTGAATGGCAAGTTTTAGTTCTGCGATACGTGCACTATTGTCTGTGCTGACACTACGCGCCGTTTGCTCTAAGTTGCTCATTTGGGTCATCGCTTGGGTTAAGGTCACTTTATCGGTGTTGACTAAAGTGTTTTTTGAACCCGCCTCAGCTCCTTCTTTATTAGAAGGCTTGATAGAGTCATTTGAGCGATTTAGTGCCAAATTATTGTTTATGTTTTTAATGTCCATGGTCGGCCTCACACCTGCTTGTTACTGCTATTTTAACAGTATTTTTACTTGTCTCTGAAGTTTATATCGGCAATGCATCAGAAAACTTTAATTTTTTTTATTACGGAATTAATACTGTATTTGGAGCAATAACTATGCCTTTTATAATTTTTTGAGAAGATAAATTTTTAACAGGAACTTGCTCTTGCTCGACCCCGTTTTTAAGCGCAATGCCTAAGGCTTTGACTTCAATGTCGCCAATACGGGTAATAATGTTAACTTGTTGTTTTTTAAATACCCAGTAAGGGGGGGATAAATCTTTTATTTTTAATACTTTGTTGGCAGGAATTGCCTTGATTGCTCTCATGCCAATGGCTGTATTAATGTTAATTAAATGCCCCTTGGGTACTTTTTGGTAGGGCAGTAGTACTTTTTTAACATGTTCCTCTTTTATAACGGCTTGTTTGGGGATTCCTTTAGCGCTTAAAATGACGGGCAGTTTTCCTGTAATGACGACAGGAACGAAGACGCGCCAAGTGGGTTGTTCGCAGGATACAGCGAGAGTTATGCGACCTGATACCCGATTTGGATTTCGGTCTTTCAGTGTAATAGGGGTTTGGCAACGTGGTAGGCTAAGCGTTGGACTGAACTTTTTTAAATCAAACGTTGCATCAAATATTTTTTGGTCAGTTTTTTGCTTTAGATATTCATAAGCCAGCGTATAAATTTCATTGTGTGCTTGGTATTGACTGGAAGAACTGGTTTGATCTGCCTGTAAACTTAGGAGTGGATTCGTTAGCATGGTCAATGCAATAATGAGTTGTAACATCGTTTTTTTCATAGATTAAATATTAACATGAGTTTCAAACCCTTTTGAATCTTGTTGAATAAATAACTTGGAGAGCCTCACAGAAAAGCTCTCAATAGATAAAAGGTGGCGTTAAATTATGTCTAGCTTTATAACTGGTGTGGATCAAAGAACCTCTTTGGCAGGCATGAATCGCATGGAGTTGTTGCTTTTTACCATTAAAGGGTCGCAACTGTTTGGTATTAATGTATTTAAAGTGCGGGAGGTCATCCGAACTCCATTTATTTCTCCTGTACCTAAATCAGACTCAAGAGTGGTTGGTGTGGCAGATATTCGAGGGCAAACCATGCCAATGATTGATCTGGCTAAGGCATTAGATCTTGAGCCTGTAGACCCTAAAAACTATCAAAAAAGTTTAACCATTGTGACGGAGTTTAATAGTTCGATTCAAGGCTTTTTAGTTGAGGATGTAGATCGAATTATTCACTTGCGTTGGGAGGATATTTTACCCCCGCCGCCGACTTTACAGGGTGTTAACTATTTGACAGGCATTACTCGTGCAAAAAAGCAGATTGTTGAGATTGTGGATGTTGAAAAAGTTTTGGTGGAAGTTTCAGGGGTAACTAATGATGTTTCAGATGAGTTTATCTCTCAGCATAAGGTAGATCTAGAGGGTCAAAACTACTTTATTGTTGCGGCGGATGACTCGGTGGTTGCTCGTTCTCAGTTGAAGAGTGTATTTGAGAAGCTAGATTTGCAGTATACCATTTTAAATAATGGGAAAGAGGCGTTGGACTTTTTGCTGAAGCTGGCTGACGAGGCGGATAGTGGGGGTGTGTCTATTGCTGATAAGGTTTTAATGGTGATTTCAGATATTGAAATGCCCGTAATGGACGGTTATACCTTAACGACCAGTATTCGTAAAGATGAGAGGCTAAAAGATATTTTTGTGGTATTAAACTCCTCGTTAAGCGGAGGGTTTAATGACTCCTTAACGGAAAAGGTCGGCGCTAATGTCTTTATCTCTAAATGGCATTCGGATGAGTTGGCACAAACGATTATCAGTCAAATAGAGAAGCACCAACAATAAAGGGCTTGAAGGGTATGTGGGGAAATTGGCAGCTACAAATAATCGCTCTTATGATGCTTTTTGGGTCTGGTTACAGTCAGGCAGGCGTGCTTGACTTTTTATGCGAGCAAGGGGGTGAGAGTTGTCAAGAAGAGAGCAATGCACCGTTGATTTCTAAACCCGCACCATCGGCAATTCCAAAAAGTGTGCCCGAGATACCTTGTGTTGATGTAAAAGGGAGCGCGAGTATGGCAGGGGTCGATCAAGCCTTTGCACGTAAAATGGCCATTCGGGATGCTTTAAAGATGGCGAGCCTTAAGCGGAATGTCAATATACGTACCGATCAATCGGTTGAGGGGTATCAACTTACCTTAGACAGTGCACGCTTCACCTCTCATAGTAAGATTAAAAGCTATACGATTACGAAAGAGGGGTTTGAAGACCCTGAAGATCTTTACGGACAAACCAAGGAGGGGGCATTGAATTATGAGGTTTTCTTAAATGTTTGTTTAACCGAAGAAGTGGGTATCTGTGCTGGGTCTGAGGGAAATCAATATCAAACGCGCTTGGCAGTTGCCCCTGTTGTAATGCCGTTTGCCAGTGAAGCAAGAGATATAACGAACCTACTACCAGGTTATCAGCTTGAGTTGGAGAGAAGAATTAAGAAAAAGGGGCATCAGAATTTCACGCTTTTATTAAATCCCGTCGACTTACAGCCTAATAAAACTGCTACACCAAACCTAGACTCTCAACTATTAAATGATATTCGCAATCAAACCGGTGCACAGTTTTTACTGTTAACCATTGTACGTTCATTATCGACCCACTCTGATAGTGGGATGTTCAATACCGCAAAGCGCTTTTATAACCTAGAGGTTAAGCCTGATACGCGTTATATTGAAGTAGACTGGTATTTGGTGGATTTGCTGAAAAAAAGTACTCTTCATCAAAATAGAGTGAGCTTTGATGTAGAAGGGGATGTACTGGTTGGGCGTAACCGTCCTTTTGGTAGTAATGCTTTTTTTGCCACAGATACGGGGAAGGTCTTTAACGAAATATTGAATGCCCAAGCAAAAGACGTATTGAACTTTTTGCACTGCAAGCCATTTGAAAGTCAGGTGATTGACATCCAAAATGGCGAATACATTATTTATTTACATGAGGAGGCAGGGGCAAAAGTAGGGGATGATCTTGCCGTTTATCATATTGCGGGTCGTCCTATTCGGTTTGGAGGCTCAGAGCTAGGAGAGGATCGGAAGCCAGGTGCATTTTTAAAAATAAAACGTATTTTACCTAAGTTTGCGGTTGCTGAATTAACCGCTAAAAAAGGGGTGGTTCAAGTAGGAGATATTGTGAGAACTTGGTAGTTATCTAGGGCAGGCTATTTGAAAATAACAAGTGGTAGCCTTTTTTATTTGACCTCTTAGTAAAACCCGCTACATTTGTAGCGGGTTTTTTTATATCTGAAAAAAGCATTAAAGTTTTTTCAGATATGGCCGAGTGGCACTTAAAAATAAAACTTTAGGTCTGTTTGATACAAAATTGTTTCTATGGCATTTTATTTGCTTTGCTCTCTACAGTGTTATTAAGAGTGAAAGGAAAGTGTGATGGCAGAATCAATTTTTGGAATTCATGAAACAGCTTTTAGAGTGCGTTCCGCACGTGCGGAAGTGTTAGCCAATAATTTAGCCAACTCCGATACGCCAAACTTTAAAGCAAGAGACATCGACTTTAGGGCGGCCTTGAAGGATGCGCATGGCGATTTTGGTTCTTCGGAGCGCTTTGAGATGGCTCGAACAAATTCCAAGCATATTGCTGTAGAAAGCACTTCCAGTACCTCAGCTTTTTTAATGTACCGTCAGCCAACGCAACCAGCCTTGGATGGTAATACCGTTGAAGCACACATTGAAAAAGCTAAGTTTATGGAGAATGGTATTCAGCAGACAGCAACATTAGAGTTTTTGAATAGCAAAATTAAAGGTATTCGTGGCGCACTGAAAGGTGAGTAGAGATGAATAACGGTTTTATAAGGAATCAAGATCATGTTTAACATATTAGATATTTCAGCCAGCGCCATGCATGCACAAACGGTACGTTTAAATACCATTGCATCCAACATGGCCAACGTAGACAGTATTAGTTCAAATGCAGAAGATACCTATCGTTCTCAACAACCTGTATTCCAAACTATTTTAGAGGGCAGTCAGAATGAGCCAAAAGGTGGCGTGCGTATTAAGGAAATTGTTGAGAGCCAAGAGCCACTAAAGATGGAATACAATCCAAATCACCCCATGGCAAATGGGGAAGGGTATATCTTTAGACCTAATGTAAATGTGGTTGAGGAGATGGCCAATATGATGTCAGCGTCACGCTCTTATGAAACCAATATTGAAGTAATGAATACCTCAAAGCAGTTGTTATTAAAAACAATACAGCTCGGTAAATAAATTTAAGGCTTTAAAAAGGAGATTGTCATGGCTGAACTACTACCCAGTATTAATGTGGGAAATTCAGATTATTTAACGGCGTTGCAACAAAACTCAACCAGTACAGTGGACTCTTCTGCAAATAATATGGATCAGGATGATTTTTTGTTGCTGTTAACCACGCAGTTACAAAACCAAGACCCTTCTGAACCTGTAGATGCAACGGATTTTGTGACCGATTTAACCCAGATGAGCCAGCTTGAAGCGACGAATGATATGAATGACTCTATTCAAGCGATGTCTGCAAGTTTCAACAACCTGCAAGCGATGCAGGGCGCATCATTGATTGGTAAAAATGTTCAAGTAGAGTCGGATCAGTTTTCACACTCAAGTGAGCAAGTTTCACGTTTTGACTTGCAGACCGATGAGCCATTTAGTGATATTACGGTTGTAATCAGTGATGAGAATGGCATTGTTAAGGAATTAAATTATATGGATTTTTTATCGGATAATGAAAAAACCTCGTGGGATGGCTTAGCGAGCAAGTCCATTGAATGGGATGGTTTGGATGATGTTGGTGCGACTCGTAGCGATGGGGTTTACTCAATTACTGCTTATGGAACGGATCGTAACGGTGAAACAAAATCGATTGATACGGTGGTTGGTTCAAGAGTTAATGTGGTTGGAATTGGTTCGGATGGTTCGATGACGTTGACCTTGGCAACGGGAGAGAAAGTTGCTATGGATACGGTTCGAGAAATTAGTGGCTAATAAAAGCATGGAATGCTTTGTTAAAAAATAGTACAAAAATATCGTTTCTAATCAATGAATGGTGAATGCATTTGGTTGAAGGGAGCGATTTAAAAGGAGCGTTATTATGAGTGCAAACTTTGATCTAAATGCCGTGAGTGGCATTAATGCGGCGGCAAGTGGTTTAGCTGTCATTTCGAACAACTTGGCGAATGCCGAATCATTTGGTTTTAAAAGCTCGCGTGCAGAATTTGCAGACATGTTTTCTGGCAGTCAAAATTCACCAGGAAATGGTGTATTGGTTGAATCGATTACACAAAATTTTTCACAGGGAACGATTAATGGGACGGGTCGAGATCTTGATATGGCCTTGGATGGCGAGGGTTTTTTTGTATTGGGAGATGCGTCGGGTAAGTATGAGGCGATCTATACTCGTAATGGCTCTTTTAAGTTAGATAAAAATGGTTTTTTGACCGATCAAACGGGAAATCCTGTTCAGGGGTATGCCCGTAATGATGCGCTTTCAACGGAGCAGGATGCTGTTTTTTCGACTACACTTGGCGCGATTGATTTAGATGAAATAAATAAGGTGCCGAGAGCAACGTCTGAGATGGTTTTTGATATTAACTTAGATGGGCAAGAGGCTTATAATTCGGCAAATAATACTGGTGTATTGACAACGGATTCGGTTGGGACAGCTGCGCATTTAGCTGAGATTATTGATCCAGTCAACTCACCGACGGCATACAGTGGTTTTCCTGATTTCTCAACAAATAAGACGATTCATGATTCATTAGGGGGTGAGCATCGAATTACTGCAGACTATTTTAAACGTGCGGTTGTCGATACAGGAAACTCGAATGTAGATTTTAATGGGGATGGGAATAACGATAAGTATACTAGCTGGTTTGTTCGTTATACGGTGTCCGATTTAGATAAAGAGACGGGTAACTATATTCCAAGTGGGGTAGATAATACAACAACCGCTCAGGCAAATGGTGGTAATACGGCACTGGTGTTTGAGTTGCGATTTGATGATAAAGGCGTTTTACAGCGTGTTTATGAGCCAAACAGTAAGGACCCTGCACTGATTACGGGAGATTCGCCAACCATTGGACTCAATGGAGAGCCTATTTTTGATGATTTAGCGGGCTGGACGGATACGGGGACCTTGAAACCTGATATGCAGTGGTTAATTAATAACCCGCTTACGGGAGCGGTTGACCCAATTAGCATGACGGCAGAATTAAGTGATATGACCGAGTATTCGGGGAGCTATAATATTCGCGGAGTGAGTCAAAATGGGTATGAAATAGGGGATTTAATTGGGCTTTCAACGGGAAGAGATGGGGTGATTGAGGCGCGTTATTCAAATGGTCGAGCGATTCCTGTTGCACAGCTTGCGGTGGCAAACTTTGCGGATAAAAACGCGATGCATAAACTGGGGGGGCAAACCTATGCGGAATCCTTTAACTCGGGTACCGCACAGTTAGGAAGTCCCGATAATAATGGCATGGGATCGATTGTTCAAGGATCGCTTGAGTACTCCAATGTGGATACCACAGCGGAACTGGTGAATATGATTCAAACGCAACGAACTTATCAGGCATCAGCGCAAGTTTTGTCAACTTCTCAAACGTTAACGCAAACCATTTTAAATTTATAAACGTTTAAAACGCTATTTTTATTTAATATTGCCGGCATTTTTGCCGGCATTTTTTTGCCACATGGCAAAACCTTCCTATATAAGTGTATCGGCCATTTTCTAGAACCTTTAGTTTTATTTATCTAAGAGCTGGCACGTTCTCTGCTGTATCTTCTATTGAAAAGAGAGCATGTCAAAATGCTAACACACAAAGGAAACACATCTGGGCATTAGACCCTGTTAAATATAAGTGTTTCATTTGGGGGGGGTTACCTTTTTAGCCTCCCCATATTTTTAATGAATTTAAATTGGAGTCCAGTCTATGGATCGTATGCTATATGTTGCAATGAGTGGCGCTAAAGAAGTGATGCTCTCTCAGGCAAATAATGCAAATAACCTCGCCAATGCAAATACAGATGGTTTTAAGCAGGACTTCAATATTTTTAGAGCACAACACATGGAGGGTCCTGGTTGGCATTCTCGTACCTACTCTATGGATGAGCGTCCTGCAACGGACTTCTCTGCAGGCGCGATTAAAGTGACAGGACGTGAGTTGGATGTGGTAACCAAAGAGGATGGTTTTTTAGCCATTGAAGCGCCAAATGGTGATGAAGCCTATGTAAGAAGTGCTAGCCTGCAGGTTTTAGCAGATGGTAGCTTGGTGGATGTGAAAGGGAATCCTGTTTTAAACGAAAATGGCATTCAAATTAATATTCCGCCAGTCAAATCAATGACGATTGGTAGCGACGGCACCATTTCAATTGTGCCTGCGGAAGAAGCCAGTAATCAGTTGGTCGTACTGGATCGTTTACGTCTGGTTAAACCTGACGTTCAGAATTTAGAAAAAGGGTTGGATGGTTACACGCGTTTAAAAGACGATGCTGCACCGCTAGTACAAGAAAATGTCAAAGTGATGAGTGGTGCCTTAGAGAGCAGTAATGTGAATACTGCAGAAGCGTTGGTAAAAATGATCGAACTCTCCCGTAAATATGAATTACAAATCAAAATGATGTCGACCAGTAAATCACATGCACAAAAATCTGATGCACTGTTGTCATTAAAGTAAAAGGTTAGGAGTTTATTATGAATAGAGCACTTTATGTTGCCAAAACCGGTTTAGAAGCGCAGCAGTTTCGTTTGGCTGCGATCTCAAATAATTTAGCAAATGCCAATACTTATGCTTATAAGACAGGGCGTGCAGAGTTTAATGATTTACTGTATCAGAATGTTCGTCAACCGGGTGCGCAAGCGACTTTAGAAGAGTCCAGTACACTGCCCTCTGGTTTGCAGTTGGGGACAGGAGTTAAAGCCATTGGGGTGCAAAAAATTCATACCCAAGGGAACATTATGGTGACTGAAAATCAGCTGGATATTGCAATGGATGGTAAGGGGTTTTTCCAAGCCCTAGATCAAGAAGGGAATATTATGTATACCCGCGATGGTTCGTTTCAAGTGAATCAAAACGGCGATATCGTGACCTCATCAGGGTATCTGTTAGAGCCTAATATTAATATTCCAATTGAAGTAACCGAGATTTCAATTTCACGAGATGGCGGGGTGTTTGTTACCTTACCTGGCGATGCCGCCCAAAATCAGGTAGGACAGCTAGAGGTTGCGACCTTTATTAACCCAGCGGGACTGGAATCTATCGGAGGAAATTTTTATATGGAAACGACCGCCAGTGGTGCGCCCAATGTGAATAACCCGCAAACAGCAGAAGCGGGAGCCATTATTCAAGGCGCTTTGGAGGCTTCTAACGTCAATACCGTTGAAGAGTTGATTGGTATGATTGAAGCACAAAGAACCTACGAAATGAACTCCAAAGCGATCTCGGCAGCGGATGGCATGATGCAATATTTAAATAACAATACTTAATTGAGTGTTGAGGAGAGGGTGAAATGAATCATTTAGTCAAATTAACAGGTGGGTTAGTTCTTGTTACTCTGGTTCTCAGTGGGTGCAGTAGTGTGCCAGAGCGCCATCAATTAGCCAACTATGCACCAAGCTACCCTCTCAATATTCCTCAAGTGGTTCAGACTCAAAATGGGTCACTGTATCAAGAGGGAGCGATGAGCTTATTTGATGACTCGAGAGCGCATCGAATTGGCGATATTATTACTATTAATTTGATTGAAAGTATGTCGGCCAATAAAAAAGATGAGGCGAAATATGATAAATCAAATAGTCAGGACTATGGTGTGACAACCCCATTCTCTATTACGACACCGAATAATATTTTTGGAAAGGCAATTGATGGAATAACCGCACCAGTACAAGGGCTGAGTTTAGGCTATGGTTCAAAGGGTTCTTTTTCTGGAAAGAGTAATGTTAAGCAAAACTCTACCTTAGAAGGCTCGATTGCGGTGACGGTGGTTGAGGTCATCTCAAATGGTAATTTAGTGGTAAAAGGTGAAAAATGGATTACCATTCACGATGGTGATGAAGTGGTGCAGTTTGCCGGCATTATTCGACCCGAAGATATTCGACCCGATAATACGATATCCTCGGTTAAAGTCGCGGATGTTCGATTGGTGTATAAAGATGTTGGCATGAGTGGTGATACCGCACGTGCTGGTATTGGGACACAGTGGTTATCAAAATACTGGCCGTTTTAAGTTTTATCTTCCCGTGAGTGTTTTAAGTAGCAGAAAAGGGGGGGATAAAATTTAAAAACAATTAAAAGAGACCTTTGCACGAAAGGATACACGGATAAAAAAGGCTGAAATACGCCTGATTTTCGTTGAAAACCTTGCGAATACCTAGGTATTCCCTGCGATTTTCGCCTCAATCAGCCAAATTTCATCTCTTTTTTCTCTCGCGCCCCTCTCGTG
>JALSJT010000104.1 GCA_026989175.1 Thiomicrorhabdus sp.
CCTTCGGGTTCTGGCGAATAGTGAATCGTCACCCCCCAGCGTTCACCGTTACCCAATGAAGCTTCCAAGACCTCACCTAACCAAGCATGGTTGATCACAATATCGGTCACCCCAATGGCCGCCAGTTTTTCAATATGGTACTCAATTAACGGTTTGCCACACACGGGAATCAGTGGTTTGGGAATCGTATCGGTTAACGGACGCAAACGGTTGCCACGACCTGCGGCTAAAATCATCGCTTTAATCAGCGGTTTTTTCATTGCATCACTCACGACTGTTCACACATTTTTGGCAGTACCTTACTCTCAATCAAACGCACTAAACTCTTCATCTCAGGGTATTTTTTACCGACCTGAACAATATAGTTCAAGGTTAATGGAATATCTTTTAAGTAGTTGTCTTTGCCATCTCGGTGGTTCAGTCTTGCAAAGATACCACTGGCTTTTAGGTGGCGTTGAATCCCCATTAAGTCCATGGACTTTTGAAACGCTGACCACTCATCTTTATGGGCGAGCTTTACTGCGCACAACTGTAAAAAATAGGCGCGTTGCCATTCGGTGACTTGCTCTTCTGGCCATGCGATGTAGCAATCTCGTAACAAGGATACGGCGTCGTACGTTAAAGGCCCTTGCACCGCGTCTTGAAAGTCTAAAATTCCGGGACGGTTTTCGGGGGTCACCATTAAGTTACGACTGTGGTAGTCTCGGTGTACATAGACCTTTGGCTGTGCCAAGGCGGAACGTTGTAGTACCTCTTTTACCGACTGCCAATTGAGTTGTTCAACCTTATCTAGGGGAATATTGAGGTGTGTACCCAAGAGCCAGTCTGAGAATAGATTCATTTCGGTTTCGAATAAGGAGGCATCGTAACGGGGCAAAGCGTTTGCCATGGTTTGCCCTTTGCTTTGCAAGGTGACTAATGCGGTTAAGGCGCTCTGATAGAGCGTATCCACTTCGGACTCCGTTGCCGCTTCTAATACGGACAAATAGGTTTGACTGCCTAAATCGGTTAACAGTAAAAAACCGAGTTCCAGATTTTGCGCCAAGACTTTGGGAACCTGTAATCCCATGCCCAATAACTGCTCCGAAACGGCGATAAAGGGGCGACAGTCCTCCTGCGCCACGGGCGCATCCATAATAATATAAGATTTCTCCCCCCCCTCTTTATCGGTCACTTGAATTCGAAAGTAACGCCTAAAGCTGGCGTCACTGGAAGCGGATACGGGGGGGGAAACTTTTTGTTCGGCTAAAAAAGGGAGCTCATCTAGCCAGTTCAACAGGGTTTCAAATCTTTCATTCATGCCATCAATACTCGGTTAAAATACATATTCCATGAATAATTAATGATTATCCTCTTGATGTCAAACACTGCTCGAACATTTACGCGTCACGATGCGCCCAAAAAGACAACGATATCTCGCTGCTTTCACCCTGTAAGCGTTCTGATTTTAAGCAGTTTAACGGTTCAAGTGAGTGCGGCAGATCCGAGCAGCACCCGCATACAGCAGTGTTTACCCGATCTGATTGCGCCCTTGCAACTCACTCCCAAATCCTTTACCAAAAAAACACAACCGCTGGCCGTCAACTTAAACGCTGCTGCAAAACAGTTAGAAGCGGATCAGCTCTCACAACCCACCCCTAACCGCTATTTATTTACTGGCAATGCGAAGTTTACTCAACCCAATTTAGTGGTCTTAAGTGATCAGATGCAGTTTGATCAAGGGTTACAAAAAGCGAAATTTTTAGGGCATGTTGAGGTGCATCAACCTGAGATTTTATTGGTCGCCAATCAAGTGGAGATGGATGAGCAAGCACAAACCTCTCAATTAACGGAGGCGCACTTTCAAATCTTACCCAGCCGTATGTACGGGCAAGCCAGCCGTATTCAGCTCAACCAAACGACAGAGACCGCTCAACTCAATCGTGCCACCTTAACCGCCTGTAAACAACAGCCAAATCAATCGCTGACGTGGCAACTTAAATTTAAAGAGGTGGAGATCAATCAACAGACGGAGATGGTTGAAGCGTCCAGTGCTAGCCTTTGGGTGAAAGGAGTGCCTGTACTGTACACGCCCTACTTTGCTTATAGCTTGGCAGATCGTGCCAGTGGCTTTTTATTTGCCGAATTTGGTACCATCAAATCGGTGACGCAAGAAGATCACCTGCAATTTATAAAAATCCCCTATTTTTTCAATCTTGCGCCCAATATGGACAACACCTTAACGGTGATTCCCATCGATAAACGTGGCGTCATTTTTGACAATGAATTTCGTTATCTAAGTCGTACCCTTAGTCTAAAATTTGACGCCACCACGCTTCAAGATCAACTGACCGAAAAAGAGGGGTTAAATGCCGATGGTAATAATAAAATAAGCCAACGCTGGGGTGGCACTTTAACAGCCACTAAAAAATGGACGCCACACCTAACGGGAAGCATAAAATGGCATGAAACCTCGGATGAGAATTTTTACGCCGATATTCCCGTGGAATCTCAATTTACCACGGTCACGCAAATTCCAAGAAACCTCAAGCTCAACTACCAAAAAGACAACTTGCAAACTTATGCACAAGTCTCCAGCTACCTCCGTTTAAGAAATGCGCCGTTAAACTACGAAAAACGCCCTGAAGTGGGACTGCGTTACCGTCAACAGATGGGCGACATTCGCTTTAACCTGCAAAGCAGTGTCACAGATTTTGTGCTGCCCATAACCTCGACCACCAAACCCGAAGCGTTACGGTTTCACCTAAAGCCC
The DNA here is from genome assembly GCA_026989175.1 of Thiomicrorhabdus sp. Lineage (GTDB taxonomy): Bacteria > Pseudomonadota > Gammaproteobacteria > Thiomicrospirales > Thiomicrospiraceae > Thiomicrorhabdus. Next base: position 2,753 of record JALSJT010000104.1, read on the forward strand.
TCGATGGAGTATCAACTTAACCAGCCTTATGGTTCGATTAAAGCGACGGTGGTCGGCAATCAAACACTGTATCAAATGCGAGACGATATCAGCAACAACACCGGCGCCACCAGCCACAGTCTGTTTGTGCCACAATTTGCACTGAAAGGCG
>JALSJT010000105.1 GCA_026989175.1 Thiomicrorhabdus sp.
GTACTGCAAATTGTCTGGGGGTTCAGTGGCGAAGAGATTGCCACACAACTCAATTTAAAATTAGCGACGGTCAACACGCGTCTGTTTCGAGCGCGTCAGAAATTAAAAGAGATGGTGCAGGAAGGAATAAAGCCAACCTCACGCATCTTACCTAAAAAAGGAGGGCGTTTCCATGAATGATTTACAGTTTAAAAAGCAACTGCAAGCAGCGCCTTTTCAGTTAGATGATGAGATGAAAATCTATTTACAGCGTCATCCAGAATTAAATAAGATGGTGCAGAATGCGCAGCAGTTAGAGCGACAGATTGAAAGTGCGCTGAAAATTGAGGTGCCAGAAGGGCTAGAGGCAAGAATCTTAGTCAAGCAGTTTTATGAAGTGAATCAAGACGCAGAAAAAATTCTGCCCCCCTCTATTTCTCATACCAAGCGTTGGAGAAACTGGACGGCAATGGCTGCCAGTTTTTTAGTCGTGGCGATTGGTTTGGGCGTTTGGCAAGAGCGAGCAACCCTTTTTCCGCTCAAAGCAGCGGATGTGATTGCACACGTAATACACCATATGGAAGACGAACCAGATTTTATGCAGGTTGATAAAGCTCCAACCAGTGAGCAAGCATTACAGCAGCTTTTTTTAGCCGTTGGCGCAACACTCGAACATCCGATTGAGCATATGAGTTATGCGGGTGAGTGTATTATTAATGGTCAAAAGGGATTGCACATCGTACTGCAAGAGCCCGAAGGTTCCGTCACGATTATTATCATGCCCGGCCAACAACTTGCGGCCATGGAAGCATTTGAAGCCAGTGGTTATCAAGGGGAGCTATTGCCAGTAAAAGGCGGCATTGTTGCCATCATGGGCAAAGACCGAAAACAAGTCGCCTTAGCACACATGCGATTCTTTCAAGCGGTTCGGTTTGTTTAGATGGGTCGGGGGGTTACGTGACAATCAGTTTAAAGCCCAGTGCTTGAACGACTTGGTGAATGGTTTTAAAGTTAGGATTCCCCTTCTCAGAAAGGGACTTATATAAACTTGCACGAGTGACCCCCGCTTTTTGAGCAATATTCGTCATGCCTTTTGCTTTTGCAGCAATGCTTAACGCATGAATAAACTCTTCAGATGTACCATTTTCAGCCATGTCTGCTAAAAAGTCTTTTATATCTTGCTCTGATGTTAGGTATTCATCAATGTTTAAGGGGGTTGTTTCGATCATGTGATATGTTCCTATTTATTAAGCATCTCTTTTGCAGCGATAATATCTTTTGATTGGCTTGATTTATTACCCCCGATAAGCAATAAAATAATTTCTTTATTTTGAATCGTGTAATACAGTCGAAATCCATCACCAAAAAAGAAGCGCAATTCATACAGGTTGGTGTTGAGTTGTTTGTAATCACCAAAATGACCATTTTGAACTCTTACTAGCCTTGCCAGGATTCTTGCTCGAAATGGTTTTATTTTTTTACTGACCAGCCATTCTGAGATCTGTTTGGTTTGCTACAGCTCGTATTTCATAACTTATTGTATCTCACGGGAAACAATGTAGCAATGATCTGCTTGTTTATTTTTAAGTATGGGTTTGAGCAGTGGGCAGTGCTACAACGAAAACTCACTAAAATCACCCGAATCTACTTTGGAATCCACTTGACCGACTAAATACGAACTAATTTCTGACTCCTGTGGCGCAACTTGTACATTGTCGCTGACCAGCCAGTGGTTCATCCATGGGAGTGGGTTACTGCGGGACTCGAAAATAGGGGTGAGCTTGATCGCTTTGAGTCGTACGTTGGTAATGTACTCAACATAGTCTTTTAAAATTTGGGCGTTCAGCCCAATCATCGAGCCGTCTTTAAACAGGTACTCTGCCCACGCTTTCTCTTGTTCTGCCGCTTCGCTAAAGATGGCGTACACTGCTTGCTCTTGTTCACGGGCAATCTCTGCCATTTCGGGATCGTCTTCACCACTGGTGAGCAGGGTGATGATGTTTTGTGTGCCGGATAGGTGTAACGCTTCGTCGCGGGCAATCAGTTTAATGACCTTGGCGTTGCCTTCCATTAACGAACGTTCTGCAAACGAGAAGCTACAGGCAAACGAGACGTAAAAGCGAATCGCTTCTAATACATTGACCGAGACGATGGTTAAGAACAGCGCCGTTTTGATTTTTTTACGAAAGGTGTCATCGACACTTAAGTCAATTTTATTGGCGTACATGTGATTGGTGAGTGCAATTAATTTATCGTAAAAAACCGTCACACTTTCGGCACGCTTGGCAATCTCTTCGTTGGTGACAATGTCATCAAAAATCACCGAAGGATCGGCGACGATATTTCGGATAATATGGGTGTACGAACGACTGTGAATGGTCTCTGAAAACGCCCATGTCTCAATCCATGTTTCTAACTCTGGAATGGAGACCAGCGGTAAAAGTGCCACATTGGGCGAACGGCCTTGCACCGAATCCAGCAGGGTTTGGTACTTTAAATTGCTGATAAAAATATGCTGTTCGTTATCGGGTAAGTCCGCGTATTCACTGCGATCGCTGGAAAGATCGACCTCTTCTGGTCGCCAGAAAAAACTGAGCTGTTTTTCGATTAACTTTTCAAAAATAGGGTATTTTTGTTGATCGTAACGCGCAACATTGACGTTTTGACCAAAAAACATCGGCTCTTTTAGGGCATCGTTTTTTGAACGGCAGAAGGTCGAGTAAGTGTGTTTATCTTGGCAGCTCATAAATTTTGATACATCCTGTTGCGTAATCGTAACGAAAAATAATTGGTTACTATTTTACTTTATATGAGACCTTTGCACGAGAGGGGCGCAAGAGAAAAAAGAGATGAAATGTGGCTGATTGAGGC
>JALSJT010000106.1 GCA_026989175.1 Thiomicrorhabdus sp.
GCGTTTGCAACAAACTCAAAACGATCTTGCCATCTTTGGAAAGGCTGTGAGTTGATGTTTTCATCATCTTTGGTTAAATCTAAACCACCACGTAGGCACTCATAAACAGCACGACCGTAGTTTTTAGCAGATAGACCTAATTTAGGCTTGATAGTACAACCTAACATTGGACGACCATATTTGTTTAGCTTATCACGCTCAACTTGGATACCACTTGGTGGTCCATTACACGTTTTAACGAACGCGACTGGGAAACGGATATCTTCAAGACGTAAAGCACGAATCGCTTTAAATCCGAATACGTTACCAACCAATGAAGTTAGTACGTTTACAACAGAACCTTCTTCGAAAAGGTCTAGTGGGTAAGCGATGAACGTATAGAACGCTGCTTTATCACCAGGTACGTCTTCAATTCTGTAAGCACGACCTTTGTAATATTCCATATCCGATAATAAATCGGTCCATACGGTTGTCCAAGTACCAGTTGAACTTTCTGCTGCAACGGCAGCAGCTGCTTCTTCACGTGAAACGCCTTCTTGCGGAATCACTTTAAAACATGCTAATAAATCTGTATCAAGCGGCGTATAATCAGGCGCCCAATAGGTCAGCTGATAATCTTGTACACCTGCATCAAAAGTTTGTGTAGACATAGAACTTCTCCTCTAGGGTTTGGAGTTGAATTAAACTCAGGCATAATCTTATAGAGTAGTTCCTAGATTAGCCAATTGAAATAAACAATACAAAGAATTGATTAGACTCTATACATACTATGCATGCCCATTCTTAATAAACTATATAACCGACCATATAACAGCGGATTCCAAGCGTAAAAGCTTCTAAAAACCAGCCATCTTCAAGGCTAAGTCAAAATAATTTACCTGCATACAATACTCTATCTCCACACATTCTGTAAAAGATTTTTTGAGTCTCGTCATAAAAAGTTAATAAAGATAAAGAGAGGATATATAGAAAAGTGTTGATAAAAACACAGATTTTACAGCAACTTAACGCACAAAAGCGTCACTAAAAAGCTCTAATTTCAATTCATGCTTTTCACCGGCCAACAGCGTAACGACGTCCTCAAAGACATTGCCCGACTCCACGCACAAAAACTCAGGCCACGCTTCGTTTGAAATATCCTTAAAACCCTTAACGATCTCTGAACCGGGATTCCAGACAACCGTAGAGCTTGAGCCCTGCTTGCGAACAGAGATCTGACGCGACAAAACCACATCGTCAATCTTCGCATCAACAGCATGATTCAAGAAAACAGAATCCATAGGAGGGGATAAAAATAGTTTTTTCGTCTGAACTGACCGCTTCATCGCACTTAAAGTATCAATATGAACACTGCCTTCCAGTCCAGAAACCGTCACCTTGGAAGCATCTCCTACCTTAAAATAACTATGAAACGCCTCCGTCAACACCATCGTGTGATCGCTTAAATTTGTCGTCACCAAACGAAGTGTTAGGGACTCTGCAACCGTGACCACCAGTTGCAAATGAAACAGATAAGGCCAAATTTTAAGCGACTCATCACTGGATTCAATACTGAGACTCAACTCCGTTGCTCCGCTCTCCAAATGGTTAACCTGATCTAACTGCCAGAGCATATTACGCACAAAGCCATGTGCTGGAAGCGTAGAATCTGAAGCATGCTTACCGAACCACGGCCAACAGATAGGAATTCCACCTCGAACAGGTTGCCGACCATCAAACCGCGCAGCAGGACTCACCCATAAAAGATCCGCCATATTCCTAGGCGACCTTGGAATAAAGCTTAAAACATTCGCACCATAAGGCGTAATTTTAGCCGTCGCAAAGTCATTTTCGACGGTAATTACCGATAATTTACCTTGCTGATCAAAGAGAACCGAACTCATTTTTTTAACGCCATTCGGTCAAAACCCTCTCTAATAACGTCGCCGGATAGTCACCGGTTACATACGCTTGACCAATAGACTTTAAGAGCACTAAACGAATCGTACCCGCCTGTACTTTTTTATCGCCTGCCATTAGATCTAAAAATGCCTGATTATCCATCTCTGCCACCGACGGCGGTTTGATCGGCAAATTCACACGCTCAAACAGCGCCTGAATACGCGTAACATCTGCCTCGCTTAAATCGCCCAACAACTGAGACAAATAAACCGCCTGCATCGTCCCAGCACTCACCCCTTCGCCATGCAACCAATTACCATAGCCCATACCCGATTCAATCGCATGACCAAAAGTGTGACCTAAATTAAACAGCGCTCGCAATCCCGCCTCTTTTTCATCTTTTGCAACAATCTCAGCCTTGTCTTGGCAAGAACGCTCAATGGCATACGAAAGTGCTTCTGGCTCACGGCGCATCAGTCGCTCAATATTCACTTCCAGCCACACAAAAAACTCAATGTCCTGAATCAAGCCATACTTAATCACCTCCGCCAAGCCTGCGGAGAGCTGACGATCTTCCAACGTATTTAACGTCTCAGTATCAATCACCACGCACTCTGGCTGGTGAAAGGCGCCAATCATATTTTTACCTAAAGGGTGATTCACGCCTGTTTTTCCCCCCACCGAGGAGTCCACTTGAGACAACAGCGTTGTAGGCATTTGAATAAATTTCACCCCCCGCTGAAAACACGCGGCGGCAAAGCCCGTCATATCCCCAATCACACCGCCACCTAATGCCACTAGTGTACAACTGCGATCAAATCGTTGACCGATCAACTCGTCAAAAATTAAATTCCACGTCTCTAACGTCTTATATTTTTCACCGTCGGGCAA
>JALSJT010000107.1 GCA_026989175.1 Thiomicrorhabdus sp.
GGCAGTACCGTTTGGGAGTTGGACAGCTTAATCCGCACCCAACTGACACAACTCGCCTCTTATACCCCGTTTATTTTTATCTTCGGTTGGTGGATGATGCTCAAACCGAGCCACTACCAAAACCCCAACACTCGACTGCTACTCCTGTTTGCTCTACCCGTTACGGGGCTATTTGCTTGGGGCTCGGGCTACGAAGAGAGCCTGCCGCACTGGGTTTCACTGGCGTGGTTGTTGATGATTCCACTGATTGTCCATTGGGCGTGGCAACGCCGTGACAAAAAGTGGTTGAAACCTCTGATGTACACCCACTTTATCTTGGCGGGTACGCTGGTACTGCTGGCACACAGTTTACTCTATAAACCGTGGATTCCATTTGATGACCATAAAAACCCCATTCAGGGCGACTATGGCTGGCCACAAGCGACACAAACCGCACTGGCGCTGCAAAAAAGCATCACCGACGACCCAACAACACTGCCGCTGTTTGTCTCTAACTGGAGCGTTACCAGCCATTTAGCATGGTATGCCCGCCCACAGCCCGTGTTTATGACCGGCAATCGGCAAACACAATATGATTTTTGGTTTGGTCAGCCACAAGCGGGAACCGATGGCTTATTAGTGGTGCCCCACTACGAACGCACCCCTCCCAGAGTACAACAACCCGCCCATTTTGAGCGTTGCGTTCAACTGAAAGAGGAGTCATTATCAGTTAATGGCGCCATTGTAGTGACCTATCGTTACTACCACTGCTTTAATTTTCTACCCCCTCTTCCCACTGCCAAACAATAGTCTATGTCAAACGGCACGCCAGACTCCTCCAGTATTTCGCGTTTAGGGCGACTCATCGCCCATCCTATTGCACGCCCAATTGCGATCGCCAAAACGATTGTGCAACAACCGCCTAAAGCCTTTCCCGTCATTGACTTTTTAAAAGGCATCAGCGTCTTAATGGTGATTCTGTTTCACGTCTTTTTTGCGGTCTTTTTTCTGTTTAAAAAAGACCCCGAAAAACTCAATACCTTTATTCAAAGCATTCCAAACTGGATGAGCTTTGTCCTGTCCTCTGACAAAGCAGTGGATATTTTTTTTCTACTCAGTAGTTTTTTACTCAGTTATGGCTTACTAAAGGTCTATCACAAACAGCAATCCATCAACATTAGACGATTCTATCTCCATCGCTTTTTCCGAATTTATCCGCTCTTTTTAGTCGCACTGCTGTTGTATGGTTTAGCCGATCCGCACAAGTTGTTCACCGAAGGGTGGTACAGCCTGCTGTTTATCGAAAACATCTTTAGTAAAGGCATTATTCCCGTTCAATGGAGCTTGTCGATTGAAGTGCAGTTCTATCTGATTCTGCCCTTTTTAATACTGTTTCTGGTCAAACGGAAGTCGCCTATTGTATGGCTCTGTGCACTCATCGTACTCAGTGTCTTCATTCGCTTTTGGCTCGCCTACCAAACCCCCTTAATTTACCAAACCCCTTGGTACGAATTTATTCACTCCGTCGATCCTGCGCTCTATATGGACACCATGTATTACGTGATTGAAACCCGCATAACCCCGTTACTACTCGGCATTTTGTGGGCGTTTATTCTCTGGTACAAACCCAACTACTCACTCTCGCTCACCCTTTTTCAAAAAGGCTTGGTGCTTTTTGTCGGCTTAGGCTTGGTCTATCTCAGTATGCACTACCCGTTTTACAACGCACAATCCAGTTACTACCACCCCTTTAATGAGCACTTAAATCTCGCCGCCATCACTCTGCACCGTTTTGTGTTCAGTGGCAGTATCTTAGCGATGGTCTTACTGTTTCATTACGATCAAAATACCAAAACTTCTCCCCCCCTAGTTCAATGGAAAGGCTGGCGACTGCTCTCCGAAGTGGCGTATCCAATGTACTTCTTCCACTTTCCCTTTATTGCGCTTGCCTGGGTTATCGTATTAGGTACGGTCGAGTTTGAACAGATTACCCACATAAGCCTCTGGTTAATCCCTCCCGTCTTTCTATTAGCCACGGGCTTTACCCTCTATCTATCGCTTTGGCTAAATGACTGGATCGAAGCCCGCTTTATTCGTATGGGGAAACGGGTAGAATCAAAGTGGTTTAGAAGGTAAAAATCAGGCATAATGGGCGCTTTAAGATAAATTAAACCGTTCAGGCCAAATCTATGATTTCAATTGTTGTTCCGACTTATCAGGAAGTTGAAAATTTACAGCCCTTATGCGAGATGATTAAAAACGCATTGGCCGACTTTATCGTGGCTGAAAACCTGCACTACGAAATCCTGATTATGGACGACAACTCCCAAGATGGTTCCATTGAAAAAGTGGCACAGCTAGTCAAAAATCACCCCATTCGCCTCATCAATCGAACCGAAAACAGAGGTCTATCACCTGCGGTGATTGATGGTTTTGCGGAAGCCAAAGGCGATTATGTGGTGGTGATGGACGCCGATCTTTCCCACCCCGCCAGTGCGATTCCTGAGATGATTAAACAGTTGAAATCGGGCGAGAGTGACTTTGTACTGGGTTCTCGCTATGTGGAAGGTGGTAGCATTGATGACAGTTGGACACTGTGGCGTTATATCAACTCCGTAGTCGCGACCCTGCCCGCGCTACCGCTGACCAAAGTAAAAGATCCCATGTCTGGTTTTTTTGCAGTGCGTAAGGCAGATATTCCACCCGCGAATGAACTCTCACCCATCGGCTATAAAATTGCGCTGGAAGTGATGGTCAAAGGGCCGTTTG
>JALSJT010000108.1 GCA_026989175.1 Thiomicrorhabdus sp.
CATGTGGTCACAACGGTCGCTGAAACCGACATTCGAAATGTTGCGAATGTACTAACTCAATATGATATTGGTGCGCTGGTTATAATGAATAATTTTCAACAGCCCATTGGAATCGTGACTCGAGGGGACATTATTAAGCGTTTGGGCAATGAGCCGCCACTTGAACTCTATGTATAGTTCTTAGTGAGACCTTTGCACGAGAGGGACGCGAGAGAAAAAAGAGATAAAATTTGGCTAATTGAGGCGGAAATCGCAGGGAATACCTAGGTATTCGCAAGATTTTCAACAAAAATTAGGCATATTTTAGCCTTTTTTATCCGTGTATCCTTCTCGTGCAAAGGTCTCTTAGTATTAATCTTAGTTTTCCTGTTAGAATAGCGGGTAATGAATCAGAAATAGGAGTTTTAAACATGGCTTTAGATCAACTCAGCGATTTTTTAAAAAAAATGCAGTCTGACCCAGCGCTTAAAGAAGAAGTGCTCTCAAAATCAACCGCAGACGATGTGGCACGAGTCGCTTTAAAACTTGGATTTGAGTTCTCAGGTGATGAACTGTTGAGAATGTCCGGTAAGAAGTTTGACCGAGTCACGGTTCAAAAAACAGTTCTTCCTGGCGAATATAATTAAATAACGTGCATTCAATAATATGCTTGTAGGCTCTATCATTTAGAGCTGAAACTTGCGCTTCCCTTTTTCTTTTCAGTAGTTTTTCAAAAAAACATTCAATTCCTTTATAATGACTCGTTTTCTTAAATGTTTTTTTAAACAGGTTTTTTACGTGTCCTATTTTAAGCGGTACTTCATTGCGGGGTTATTGATCTGGTTGCCTTTGGGCGTCACCATCGTCGTAATTAAGTTTTTGGTCGATCTGTTTGATCGTAGCTTGCTCTTATTACCGCATCAATATCGCCCTGAAGTCTTGTTGGGCATGGATATTCCCGGTTTTGGTGTCTTGCTGTCGCTCACCCTGATTTTGTTAACGGGTGTCATTGTCGCCAATTTTTTAGGCAGTAAGTTGGTGAGAATTTGGGAGTCCTTTCTCTCTCGTATCCCATTGGTTCGTTCTATCTATAATGCGGCAAAACAGATTGCACAAGCCGTGTTTGGTTCGGGTGATCAAACCTTTCAAAAAGTCTATCTGATTCAGTACCCACGGGTTGGATTATGGACCTTGGCGTTTCAAACCAGTAAGTTGCAAGGGGAGGCGCAAGGCAAAACAGGTATGGCCGATGTGGTGAACTTATTTGTGCCTACCACGCCCAATCCTACCTCAGGCTTTTTTATAATGGCCTCTAAACAAGATATTGTTGAGCTGGACATGAAAGTGGATGATGCTTTAAAAATGGTCATCTCTGGCGGGGTGATTGTGCCCGACTTGCCTGAGAAAGTGACTGAAAAAATAGCCTCAAAATAAAGTGAAAAATAAAATTCAAAACTAAATGTAACTGCTGAGTGGTTATATTTAGATAAATTAATACGTTGAGACCTTTGCACGAAAGGATGCACAGATAAAAAAGGCTGAAATATGCCTGATTTTTGTTGAAAATCTTGCGAATACCTAGGTATTCCCTGCGATTTCCGCCTTAATCAGTCAAATTTCATCTCTTTTTTCTCGCGCGCCCCTCTCGTGCAAAGGTCTCACGTTCGTAAAAACAGTAGAAGGGTTAAAAAAGTATGCGCACACAATATTGTGGACAAGTCACAGAGAAATTTATTGACCAAACGGTGACCGTTGCAGGTTGGGTTCATCGCCGACGCGATCATGGCGGGGTTATCTTTATTGATTTAAGAGACCGTGAAGGATTAGTGCAAATTGTGGTTAACCCAGATACCGCAGAAATTTTTGCTAAAGCGGAGCGTTTGCGTGCCGAGTGCGTATTGCAAATTACCGGCAAGGTGATTCCGCGTACCGAGGGAACCATTAACCCTAAAATGGCGACTGGAAAAATTGAAATTGTAGCAACCGAACTTAACGTGTTAAGCATGGCGGAGCCAATTCCGTTTCAGTTGGATGAAAAAAATGTCAGCGAAGAAGTTCGCTTAAAATATCGTTATATTGATTTGCGTCGTGAAGAGATGCAACAAACCATGATGTTGCGTTACAAAGTCACGCGCACGATGCGCCGTTATTTAGATGATCAAAACTTTATGGACATTGAAACGCCCATGCTGACCAAATCGACTCCAGAAGGGGCGCGTGATTATTTGGTGCCGAGTCGTACCCATCTTAATAAATCGTTTGCGTTGCCACAGTCGCCACAGTTGTTTAAGCAGTTATTGATGATGTCAGGCTTTGATCGTTATTATCAAATTACCCGTTGTTTTCGTGATGAAGATCTGCGTGCCGATCGTCAGCCTGAATTTACTCAGCTCGATATTGAAACCTCTTTTATGGAAGAGGATGCGGTTATGGACTTAATGGAAGGCTTGACCAAAGCGCTCTTTAAAGAAGCGATTGGGGTGGAGTTTGATTATGACTTCCCTCGTATGACCTATGCTGAAGCGATTGATAAATACGGAATTGATCGTCCAGATTTGCGGATTGATATGCAGTTGGTGGATGTTGCCGACCTACTACAAAACATTGACTTTAAAGTGTTTGCCGCACCCGCCAAAGATCCTAAAGGGCGTGTTGCCGCCTTGCGTGTACCTGGGGGGGGCAAAATGTCTCGTAAAGAGATTGATGCTTACACCAAGTTTGTTGCTATTTACGGCGCAAAAGGATTGGCTTATATTAAAGTAAATGATCTGTCGGCCGGTATTGAAGGGTTGCAATCGCCGATTGTGAAGTTCTTCCCCGACCAAGTGATGGATATTATGGCGCGTGTGGGTGCCGAAGATGGCGATATTGTGTTCTTTGGTGCAGACAATGCCAAAGTGGTCAACGAGGCCTTAGGTGCTTTGCGCGTTAAAATCGGTGAAGATTTAAATATGCTTAACGGCGAATGGAAGCCAGTTTGGGTGGTTGATTTCCCAATGTTTGAGGCGGATGAAAAAACCGCTCGCATGACCGCGATCCATCATCCGTTTACGCAGCCAAAAGCCACCACCGAAGAAATTTTAAACCATGATGAACCCGAGCAAATGCTCTCTAAAGCGTATGACTTGGTGATTAATGGACTGGAAGTTGGAGGGGGTTCGGTGCGTATTCACAACAGTGATATGCAAGCCGCCGTCTTTAAGTTGCTGGGTATTTCGGAAGAAGAGGCGCAAGAGAAATTTGGTTTTCTACTGGATGCCCTAAAATACGGTTGCCCACCTCATGCCGGCATGGCGTTTGGTTTAGATCGTTTGATTATGATTTTTGGCAAAATCGACTCCATTCGTGACGTCATTGCCTTCCCTAAAACACAATCCGCCGCATGTTTATTAACCGCTGCACCAGGATTAGTTGATGATACGCAGTTAGCCGATTTAGGCTTGCGCTATCGAAAGCCAGTACGTGACACGTCAAACTAAATTAGGGTGCTCTCATGACTCAAAAAGCAATGGATATTCCAACACAACTCGCGGCACGTATTGATAAGCTGGCGCTTGAAGCGCCAAGCTTACCTGTACTGAGTGAGGCAGAACAAGCGACCTTAAAAGCTGAAATTAAAACGTTATTAAAAGCACAAAATGCTCAAATTGTCGCGCATTTTTATGTGGATGAAGCCTTACAGTCCTTAGCGGAAGAGACCGGTGGATTGGTGGCAGACTCACTCGAAATGGCAAACTTTGGTGCACAATCCGATGCCGACACCATTGTGGTCTGTGGGGTTCGTTTTATGGGAGAGACCGCTAAAATGCTCTCGCCTGAAAAAACAATTCTTATGCCAGATATTGAAGCAACCTGTTCACTCGATTTAGGCTGTCCCGCCGATGAATTTGCAGAGTTTTGTGCCGAGCACCCAGATTACACCGTAGTGGTGTACGCCAACACCAGCGCCGAAGTCAAAGCGATTGCCGACTGGGTGGTGACCTCTGGAAATGCGTTGCAAATTGTGACGCATTTAAAAGAACAAGGGCAAAAAATCATCTGGGCACCTGATCGTCATTTAGGTGATTGGATTGAGAAAGAGACCGGCATCGAGATGCTTCGTTGGCAGGGGCACTGCATTGTGCACGATGAGTTTAAAACCTTTGAGCTGAAACAGCTAAAAGAACAACACCCAAATGCCAAAGTATTAGTACACCCAGAATCCCCCGCCGAAGTGGTTGAGTTAGCCGATGTGGTGGGGTCGACCAAGGTGTTGATTAATGCCGTCAAAACCATGGACGATCAAGAGTTTATTGTAGCAACCGACCTCGGTATTTTTTACAAAATGCAGCAGTTAGCGCCCAATAAAACCCTATTAGTCGCGCCCACCACCGACCGAGAAGCCGCGTGCAAAAGTTGTGCCCACTGCCCGTGGATGGCGATGAATGGCTTGCAAAACTTACTGTCTTGTTTGAAAGATAAAACGGGTGAAATTTTAGTCGATGAAGCGATTCGTTTAAAAGCGTTAGGCTCGTTGGATAAAATGCTGGAATTTTCGCGTAACGCGGGGTTAGTTAAAAAGTAATAGTGGATTATTTCGCTATCGAGAGCATTGATTGGCAAAACTAAAACGTATTTTAGGCATTGATCCTGGCTCTCGTAAAACGGGGTTTGGTTTGATTGAGTCGGGTCGTTATCATCCTACTTATGTGGTGAGTGGTGTGATTCGGGTAGAGAAGTTTTCCGGTGCACAGCGGCTTAAAAATATCTTTGAATCGGTCTGCCAGTTGATTGACCAATATCAACCAGATGTGATGTCGGTAGAAAAAGTCTTTGTGTATAAAAACCCTAAGTCCGCCATTATTTTAGGGCAAGCACGTGGGGTGATTCTGTGTGCGGGCGCGATTAAAGGGGTGTCGATTATGGAGTACACGCCCACTCAAATTAAAAGTACTATTGTGGGGAAAGGTCATGCCAATAAAGACCAAGTACAGTACATGGTGCAAACTATCTTAAAGCTGACCGATACGCCGCAAGAAGATGCGGCGGATGCGTTGGCGTGTGCGTTGTGTCATGATCGTTATATGTCATTAGGCATTGATCCTGAATTCATCTCAAAAGGCAGTAAATTTTAGTAACTGTTCAGCTTACCCCTGAAACTCGCTACTTCTGTCTTGAACTAATAAAGCTTCAGGGATAAACTGAACAGTTACAGGTGTTTTTTGAGTTTGCTTAATAATGACAAATTTTCTCCCCCCCCCTATCTTTTATTTAAGGAATACCCACTTTTATGATCGGTTTTTTACGCGGTAATTTGGTTCACAAACGCCCCCCTTTATTAGTGTTAGAGGTGCAAGGCGTTGGCTATGAAATTGAAGCACCGATGTCGACGTTTTATCAGTTAGAATCCCTCCAGAATGATGTCACCATCTTGACACACATGCACGTTCGTGAAGATGCTATGCTGTTGTTTGGCTTTGCGACGGAGTCGGAACGGGTTCTGTTTAAAACGCTAATTAAAGTCAATGGCGTGGGCGCAAAAATGGCGTTGGCGATTCTATCGGCGATGGCGGTGAATGAGTTTTGCTCGTATGTGGATACTGGCGATACTGCCGCATTGACACGTATTCCGGGGGTGGGTAAAAAGACCGCCGAACGATTGCAAATTGAGATGCGAGACCGACTGAAAGAGGTGGTAAAGTCAGGCTTGTTGTCGTATGAAAACACCAGTACCACGCTGGATGCCAAAGGGGATTTAGCCCCTCAAAAAGCGGCTTTTTCAAATACCACTCAACAATCTGCGTGTGAAGCCTTGGTCTCTTTGGGCTATAAAAGTGTGCAAGCGGAAAAAATGGTGTCGGCGGTGTACGATTCGGAGCTCTCTTTAGAAGCGATTATTAAACGGGCACTGCAAGGGGTGAAGCTGTAAATGATTGAAACCGATCGCATTGTTGGTGCGCAAGAGGTGGCGGATGACATGTATGCTGCGCCTTCCGTCCGTCCACAATACATTCAAGAGTACATTGGGCAAACGGCGGTAAGAGAGCAGTTACAGCTCTCTATGGATGCGGCGAAAATGCGCCATGAAGCGTTGGATCATGTGTTGCTCTATGGCCCACCGGGGTTAGGAAAAACCACGTTATCCAATATTATCGCGCAAGAGATGGGGGTGACCTTACGCCAAACCTCGGGGCCTGTGATTGAAAAGCCGGGTGATTTGGCGGCAATTTTGACCCGATTAGAGCCACATGATGTCTTATTTATTGATGAAATTCACCGCCTCAGTCCGATTGTGGAAGAGGTGTTGTACCCTGCGATGGAAGATTTTCAAATTGACATTGTGATTGGCGATGGGCCAGCGGCGCAGAGCGTTAAAATTGATATTCCACCGTTTACTTTAGTGGGTGCAACCACGCGTGCGGGACTGTTAACCTCACCGTTACGAGATCGGTTTGGTTTAGTGCAACGGTTGGAGTTTTACAGTGACACGGAGTTAACGCAAATTATTACCCGTTCGGCGAATATTTTAGGGGTCGATACGGAAAGTTTAGGCGCGATAGAGATTGCGAGGCGTTCTCGGGGTACGCCACGAATTGCCAACCGATTGTTAAGACGGGTAAGAGACTATGCGCAAGTAAAAGCAGATGGTATTATCACCTCCGAGATTGCCGATATGTCACTGAATTTATTGGAAGTAGACCGGTTGGGCTTAGATAAAATGGATCGTCGCTTCTTGGAGATGTTGATTGATAAGTTTGAAGGGGGACCTGTCGGTATCGATAATATGGCTACGGCGTTAGGGGAAGAGCGCGGTACTATTGAAGATGTGATTGAACCCTTTTTAGTACAGCAAGGGTTTTTAATTCGAACCCCAAGAGGTCGAATGGCGACCTCGAATGCCTATCAGCATTTAGATAGACTAAAGCCTGAAATTTAGAGTTAAATGAGTTAATATACGTATTTTTTAGAAAAGATAAACGCAGTAAAAAGAAGGTTAAGAAGACAACATGGATAACAGTGAATTAATTGGTTTGATTTTAGAGGCGAGTGCCGTGGTGCAAGCGGTGATGATACTGCTTGCGTTTATGTCTTTAGCAGTTTGGGCGGTAGCCTTTAGTAAGTGGTACCAGATACGCATGGCTAAAAAAGCGGCTTTGGCTTTTATTGCCAGCTATCAAGAGTCTCCCGACTTAACCAGTTTTTATCGACAAGACCAAATTTCACAAGAGCATGGTAAAGGGCTCTCTCATATTTTTTTAGAGGGCTTTAAAGAGTTTTTACGTTTAAAAAATCAGGGTGTGGTTGACGTTAATGATTTGATGACTGGCACACAACGCATGATGAAAGTGGCGTTTGCAAAAGAAGCCGATAAATTAGAAAATCGTTTATCGGTATTAGCAACCATCGGTTCTTCTGCCCCGTATATCGGTCTGTTTGGAACGGTTTGGGGGGTGATGCACGCGTTTCAAGGGTTAGGCGGAATGCAAAATGCCACGCTTGCTGCGGTTGCTCCAGGTATTTCTGAAGCACTCATTGCCACCGCGCTTGGACTGTTTGCGGCGATTCCTGCCGTGATCGCTTATAACAGTTTAAGCAATCGCACCGACCGCTTGTTAGGAGAGTATGAAAATTTTGCAGATGAGTTATTAAGTACGCTGCAAAGAGACGTAAGCTTGCCTAAGAAGTAGGGGAGGGAGAAAATATAATGCAAACTGGATTTCGTCGTCAGCGACAAAAAAGACGCTTGATTGCTGAAATTAACGTGGTGCCCTATGTGGATGTAACGTTGGTTTTATTGATTATTTTTATGGTAACGGCACCAATTGTACAACAAGCGGTTACGGTTGAACTGCCACAGACTCCACAGATTGTGGATCAAAAGCAACAAGCGTCAGAAGATGAGACCAGACCGTTTGTCATTACCGTTACCAAAGAGGGGATGTATAAAACCTCGGAACAACCGAATATTATTTTAAGCAATAAAGATTTAGAGTCGTTAGTTGCAGAGGTGATGGCACGTTCACAATTAAATCCAAATAAAATGATCTATATTCAAGGAGACCGCGCGGCACCTTATGGCAAAGTGGTGCATATTTTTGTGTTGTTAAAATCTAATGGGGTTGAGCAAGTGGCGCTGTTAACGAAACCTGAAGAGGGCACACGTTAATGATTGGTTTTATTATTAGGCATCCTATTGCGGTTGGGCTTTCGATTTTGTTGCACATTGTGATTGCGTTGTTTATGACCATTGAGTGGTCAGAACCGAACACAGTGGTGAAGGTCTCTGCCCAAGGGAGTGACACGATTAAGCCAAGTGAAATTGTGGATACGAATCGTTCCGAGCCCTTGAAAACCTTTGCCGTAGACGCTAGCTTAGTACAACAACAGCTTGAAAGAATTCGAGCACAAGAGGAGGCTCGAAAGTTAGAATCGCAACTGTTATCGGCCAAAACAGAACAAGAGCGTAAACGTTTAAAAGAGTTACAAAAACGTCAAAAAATAGAGCAAGCAAAAGCTGAAAAAGCTCGAAAATTAGCCGCTCAACAACGCGCTAAGACTGAAGCAGAACGACGAAAAACAGCACTGGAACGCCAAAAAACGGAAGAGGCAAAACGCCTAGCGAAGTTGGAAAAACAAAAGGCGGAAGCAGAAAAAATCAAGGCAAAAGAGGCGAAACAAGCCGCCGCATTGGCTGAAGAGGAGCGTTTAAAGTCGCTTGAAAAGGCGAAAGAGGCAGAAAAAATACGTTTAGCGGAGGAGCAACGTAAAATTGCGTTAGAAAAAGAGAATTTAGCTAAAGCCAAAGAGAATGAAGCGTTAAAAATCGCACAAGAAAAAGCCAGAGCCGCTGCTGCCCTACAGCGTCAGCTTGAAGAGGAGGCAACGGCTCAACGTGCGGCACAAAAACGTAAGCAGATGTTGTCGTTAAGAGAGACGTATATCTCTGCGATTAGCGCCAAAGTAAGAGACAACTGGCGAACGCCTGCTCGTATCTCACCGAAAGCGCAGTGTGATTTGCGGATTACCCAGACGCCAAAAGGCAGTGTGACCAGTGTTAAGGTCTTAAACTGTAACGAGTTTGCGACCAAACAGTTTAAAGAGGCGGCCGAAAAAGCGGTATATCGCTCAGAGCCAATTCCTGAGCCACCGGTAAAAGAGCTCTTTGAAAGAGTGATTACCTTTGAGTTTAAACCCTAAGTAAGAGTCAAGATAAAGTAAATATGTTAACTTTAAATCCTAGATCCATTATGAGCCCATTCGTTGTTTTGTTTTCCCGAGCTAAAGTGACGTTTGTCTTCTGTATTCTTTTATTTTCACCCCCCCTATGGGCCGAACTGACCATTGAGATCAGTGAAGGTTATGACAATGCGATTCCCATTGCGATTGTGCCGTTTGGCTTTGAAACAGCGGTGTTGTCTGTTGCGGTGAAGGAGGGGCAACAGGGTTTAGAAGCTTCTAAGCCTTCTGAATCAAAAAGCGACAAAATTTCTTCCCCCCCCCTTTCTCAAGAGAAAGCCCCGCTCGATTTAGCGCAGGTGGTTGCGGCGAATTTACGTCGTAGTGGTCAGTTTAAGCCGTTATTAAATTCTTCGATGCCGAGTTACCCAACGTCTATTGAACAGATTGAGTTTAGACAGTGGCGACCATTGGACATTGATAATATGTTGATTGGTAAACTGATCGATCAGGGCGATGGCTTTTATCAAGTCGACATGCGTTTTATGGACGTACTGCGCAAAAGACAAGTGCTGGGCAAGCGTTGGAACCAAGTGCCGAAAGAGAATTTGCGCCAAATTGCCCACCAAATCAGTGACCTGATCTATGAGGAATTAACAGGGATTCGTGGCGCGTTTAATACCCAAATTGCCTATGTCACCATGCGTAAAAAAGGCAAAAAAAGACACTATACGTTAGAAGTGGCGGATTCCGATGGCTTTAACGCCCAAGCGATTTTAAAATCAACGCAACCCATTATGTCGCCCAGTTGGTCGCCCGATGGTAAAAAATTGGCGTATGTCTCATTTGAAAACGGGCGTTCAGAGGTGTTTATTCAGAGTTTAGACGGTCAATATCGCCATAAAGTCGCCAGTTTTAAAGGAATTAATAGCTCCCCAGCATGGTCGCCTGACGGTAAAAAACTGGCGCTAACCTTGTCAAAAGATGGCAGTGCCGATATTTATATTATGGATGTCAAAAGTCGCAAATTACAGCGCTTAACTAAAAGATGGTCGATAGAGACCGAAGCGATTTGGGCGCCGAACGGGCAGTCGTTATTCTTTAACTCCGATCGCCGTGGACAGCCACAAGTATTTCAAGTGTTCTTAGATACGTTAGAAATTCGCCGTGTCAGTTTTGAAGGGCGATATAATGCCAATCCAGAGATCTCTCCCAATGGGCGTTATTTAGCGATGGTACATGGTCAAGGTGGATTTAATATAGGACTCTTAGATTTATATACCGATGAGTTTAATGTGTTAACCGATACCTTTTTAGATGAGTCGCCAAGCTTTGCCCCTAATGGTGAGATGATTTTGTATGCGATGAATCGTAACGGCAGAGGGCAGTTGGCTGTGGTGGCGATTGATGGCAATACGTCACAAATTTTAAGAGTCAAAAATGGCGAAGTCAGAGAACCCGCGTGGGGGCCTTTTTTAACGCAACAATAGTGCTTTAATTAGAGTAGGAAAAAAACAATGTTTCAACTTAAAAAAATATTTGCAGTCGTAGCGGTAGCTTCTTTAGGGGCGTGTAGTTCGCCACCAGATTATATCGAACGTTCTGGCGAACCTGACGTGATTGTCGATACCGCACCAGGTGTGCATGATGGGTTAGATGATGGCTCTGAGGGTGGTTCAGGGGTTGAAGTGTTGCCATTAAATTCAGGGGCGCAGAGCAGTGGTTATGGTTCGACTGAAAACATGGACGGCGACCCCATGAAGAACTTTCAAGAAGTTGAGATGTTTGAACCGATTATTTATTTTGAGCTAGATCAGTATGAGTTGACCGATCAAAATACCAAAGTGGTTAAACACTTTGCACAAGAGATGCTGAATAATGAACGCCTGACGGTGAAAATTAAAGGGCATACCGATGAACGTGGTACGCCAGAATATAATTTAGCACTGGGTGAACGACGTGCCAAAAGTGTTGCCGAAGCGATGATGTTATTTGGTGTCGCAGAACCGCGTATTGAAGTGATTAGTTATGGTGAAGAGATGCCTGTCGATGCAGAGAGTAATGAAGCTGCGTGGCAGAAAAATCGTCGTGCTGAACTGGAAATTCGTTAAGGGTGGTCGAGCGAAAGAGGTCAAAAATGATGGGTAAATCGTATCGGTTAACGCCGATTGTGGTTGGTATGTTAACGGCGATCATGGTGAGTAGTTCAGCCTTAGCGGCACCCGTGGCACAACAAGCTTCCCTTGAAGACCGGTTGCAGCGGATTGAGCGTATTATTGAAAACCCAGTGCTGCTGCAATTGAGTCGTCGTTTGGGAGAGCAGCAGCGTGAAATACAAGAGCTGCAAGATCAAATTGACTTTTTGAAGCGTGATTTACGTCGAATAACTCAAACCTCGGATAAGCGTTATAAAGAGAGCGATGATCGTTTAAGTGCACTTGAATCTGCGACGGAAGTACTCAAACAAGAAAAAGAAGCGCGTCTTGAATTATCGCTGCCCGTCACTCCTAGTTTAGCAGTAACGCCAGCTTTAAGTGTCGACGGGGCTTCTGCGGTGGTCACGGATGAAGAGAGGGGTTCTATTGCACCGCAAGAAGCGCTTCCGACAGAGGGGCAGACTGAAAAAATCGCAGAACCCACGTTTACGCCGATTACAACGCACCCTGCAACCGAACAGGAGAAGGGGGCTTATCAGTTTGCCTTTAGCTTACTTAAAAACAGTCAATACGATAACGCGATTAAAGCGTTTCAATCCTTTTTAGACAGTCACCCTAAAAGTGAATTAGCCAGTAACTCCGCTTACTGGATGGGCGAGGCTTATTATATTAAGCAAGACAATCAGGCGGCTTTAAATGCCTTTAATAGGGTGATTAAAGGCTACCCATTCTCCTCTAAAGTGGCGGATGCCATGTTACGAGCAGGCGATTGTTACGATAACCTAGGGCAACAGAGTCAGGCAAAAGCGCTGTATGCGGAATTGATTGCACTGTACCCTAAAACACGAGCGGCTGAAAAAGCCATTAAGCGACTAGAAAAATAACCATCATGTCTCAATCATCTCAAAACCCATTAAATTCTTCCCCCCCTAAAAAAGCGGTCATTCTTTTATCAGGTGGGTTAGACTCTGTTACTGCACTGGCCATTGCAAAGTCTCAAGGGTATGAGTGCCATACCATTAGCTTTGATTACGGTCAACGAACTCGTTCAGAGTTAGTGGCCGCAGAACGATTATCGCAATCCATGGGCGCGGCCTCACATCGTGTGATGGATGTGAATATGAACCAAATTGGAGGCTCTGCGCTAACAGATGATCGAATTGACATGCCAACGGATGGTGTGGATAAAGCCGATATTCCTGTCACTTATGTGCCTGCAAGAAATACCGTATTTTTATCATTCTCTTTAGCCTTGGCGGAAGTGCTGGATGCCAATGATATTTTTATTGGGGTAAATGCGGTGGACTATTCTGGCTACCCAGATTGTCGTCCCGCCTACATTGAAGCCTATGAAAAAATGGCAAATTTAGCAACACGCGTAGGGGTCGAAGGGCAAACTCTGCACATTCAAACGCCTTTAATTGATTTAACCAAAGCGCAAATTATTCAACAGGGCATTACGCTAGGGGTCGATTACAGCTTAACGGTCTCTTGTTACCAAGCGGATGCGTCTGGAAGAGCATGTGGTGTGTGTGATTCGTGTCGTTTACGCAAGCAAGGGTTTTTAGAGGCTGGGATTGAAGATCCGACACGCTATCAGTCCCGTTAGTATTTAACCCCCTTTAAAAGGGCACTTTAGCGGTATACTTGAGTTTATATGGACTTTTGATTAAAAACACTTGCACACTTTCTTAAGGCTTGTATAATACGCCACATTCCAATGAGGGTCGTTAGCTCAGTTGGTAGAGCAGTTGGCTTTTAACCAATTGGTCGAGCGTTCGAATCGCTCACGACCCACCATTTTACATTCTCTATTTTTAAAGAAATAGTGTAAAAAAAACAGTTCAGGAATACTCTATCAGGGTCGTTAGCTCAGTTGGTAGAGCAGTTGGCTTTTAACCAATTGGTCGAGCGTTCGAATCGCTCACGACCCACCATATTTTAAAACCTCGTTGTGTAAATATCACAACGGGGTTTTTTTATGTCCGAAATTTAGAAAATTATCTTATGAGTCTCTTTTTTTGTTAGCGGAGAGGATATTCTTCTTTAGTAAAAGCAAAATCTGCTTTATGATTGATTTCGTATAATTAATTTGAAAAAGAGTACCCGTTTGTGAACTGTTGTATTAAAGCCAATTCTGCTGTTATTTTATTATCTTTTGTCATGCTGAACATAAGTGGTTGCGGTGGTGAAGACTTTCAAAGGCTGACTCAGAAGCTCTTTCCTGATAACGAGGAGGGAAGCTTAGGTTTGTTACCTCTACCTGCGCCAGATAGAGTTGTAGAAAACTATAAATCTGTTGTGAATGCTGAAGAGTTGATTGCTCTTAGTAATACAGGAAGTATTTCAATTGGTATTTTAGATGATGGATTTAATACCCAACATATTGAGTTATCTGATCGTTTGGTTGTTAAGCAAAATTATGATGACGTTGCCCTTAATGATGCAATTGTTCGTGGTGATTATGGTGACCTAGGTGAGCTTAATCAACCGTGGAAATGGGCGGATCATGGTACGGGGGTGGCAGGATTAGCGCTTGGAAAAAATTCAGGATTAGCACCTCAAGCAGAGGCGGTCACCTCATTGAATCGGAGTATTGATAATTTTTTTGATGCAGAGGAGTATTTTCAGTCTTTTATTAAGGATGCGGCTGGTCGCTTTTTAGATGAGGATACGAATGAACAAATTTGTGTACAGCATATTTATAATGACAGGTTTAAGCCCGTTGAGCAGAGATGGTTTCCTTGGTGTGTTAATTTTGGAGTTTACCATATTGATAAAATGGCGCAACTGGCTACCTACGAGATGCCTGCCGCAAACTTAAGTTCAACTATTCCCTTTGGTCACTACCAAGTAGGTATCGACCTCTCTTTTAATCCGACTAAGTGGGATGACGGGAGTTATCAGGCTGACTGGGATAGGGTAAATATTTCTGAGTTTACGTCACTGTATTTTTATGACTACAATGTAAGTTATAATTATATTCGTAATTTGCTTGCAGAGAGAGATTTAGTGATTGTTCTCTCAGCGGGGAATGATAGTACAAGTTTGACACAGAGACAAGTGTTGCCTTGGCAAACACTAAAAAGAGAGTCGGTTAATCCATTCGCACAAAATATAATCAATATATTTTTTGACCCAGATGTTGACCGCAATGGTAATGGAGTCATTGAGGCCAGTGAGAAGGGGATTACTGGAGGGTTGTTATTTGTTGGTGCATTGAATGCAGACAATGAACTTGCTTGGTACAGCAACTTTCCAGGGAGTTCTGTTGAGGTTCAAAACCGGTTTATTGTTGCGCCAGGTGATTTATCTATTGCGACGCCTTCAGAGGGAGTGAGTGGGTATTTAAATTTCAGTGGGACATCGAATTCAGCACCGCTTGTAGCAGGAGCGATAGCACTTCTCAAGGTAAATCATCCCAGTAAAACGGCTCGTGAAATTGCAGATGCTATTTTGGTAACGGCTTCAAAAGATACACCAGGTTATACGGTAGAGACGCATGGACAAGGTTTATTAGATGTCGCTGCCGCAGATGCTTATTTACAAGTGAATTAGCCATGTGAACCATGAAATTTCAAACAAACTTTCCCTGCTCTTTACCATTTAAAAATAGCCTGTTGTGATGATTGAAGAGCAGAAAGCGTCATACAATTTTTTATCATCACATCTCAAAAAAACTCAGTAATTTTTCTTTTTCGGTATTTATCCGTAGATTGACTTGACCTTCCTATAAATATACAGGTATTATTCATTATAATTAAAGATGCAGTTTATATGCATTTTAAGTCGTTTTTTCTCGTACAAAAATCTTAAAGGAGTGGTTATGGCAGATCGTATTACCAAAAATATGGCGCGTAACATCTATTTTGGCGGGAGTCTATTCGCCATTTTAGTATTTGTAGGGCTCACCTTCGATACGGTGCAAAAAGTGCCCGAGCTAAGCAACGATGACCAAATTACCCATTCGGTGGCGAGTGGTAAAAACTTATGGGAGGTAAATAACTGTGTGGGGTGTCACACTATTATGGGTGAGGGGGCTTACTATGCACCTGAACTGGCGAATGTGTTTGATCGACGTGGCAATGCTAATGAGGAGTATTTTAAAAGTTACTTACAAGCTTGGATGGCGGCACAGCCGTTGCCAAATAATGGGCGACGAAAAATGCCTCAGTTTAACCTAACAGAGGAGCAGGTAAATGATTTGGCAGATTTTTTAATCTGGACCTCTCGTATTGATGATAACGACTGGCCACCAAATATTGAAGGGTAGAGGGGAGTTTTACGATGAAATACAGTTCACAGATGGTTGCAAAGCCATACTTTATTTTTGCATTAATTTTACTGGCAGGTGAAATTTTATTTGGTTTAATCTTGGGCCTTCAATACATTAATGGTGATTTTTTATTTCCAGAAATCCCCTTTAATGTCGCACGAATGGTACACGTTAATTTATTGATTGTACTTATTTTATTTGGGTTTATGGGCGCAGCTTACTATTTGGTTCCCGAAGAGTCCGAGCGAGAGCTTTGGAGTCCATTGCTGGCGAAAATTACCTTTTGGGTGTTTGCCGCAGCAGGGGTTGCCACAATTTTAGGCTATCTATTTGTGCCATACGCAACCTTGGCAGAGGTTACTTATAATGATCTATTTCCGACCATGGGGCGTGAGTTTTTAGAGCAACCGACCATTACTAAAATTGGGATTGTACTGGTGGTACTTTCGTTTATTTTAAACATTGGGATGACGGTGTTGAAAGGACGTAAAACGGTGATCACCGTGGTACTCTTAACGGGTCTGATTGGGATGGCGGTCTTTTTCTTATTCGCCTTTTACTTACCAGAAAATCTCGTATTAGATAAATTTTTCTGGTGGTTTGTGATTCACTTGTGGGTCGAAGGGGTTTGGGAGCTGATTTTAGGTGCCATTCTTTCGTTTGTACTGATTAAAGTGACCGGTGTGGATCGAGAGCATATTGATAAGTGGTTGTATTTGATTATTGCCATGACATTGGTGTCTGGAATTCTTGGAACGGGGCATCACTATTTTTACATAGGAACGCCCGACTACTGGTTATGGATTGGCTCGATTGCTTCCGCGGTTGAACCCTTACCGTTCTTCTTAATGGTATTGTATGCCTTTACGATGGCGAAGCAAAGACGGATTGATCATGATAATAAAATTGCCTTAACCTGGGCGAAAGGGACAGCGGTTATCGCCTTCTTAGGTGCAGGGGTTTGGGGCTTTATGCATACCTTAGCACCCGTTAACTATTTTACGCACGGGACACAGCTCACTGCGGCACATGGTCATTTAGCCTTTTTTGGCGCGTATATTATGATCTTGTTTACCATTATCGCTTACTGTATGCCGATTATGAGAGGACGACCTCACGGTAACTGCTTGAAAGCGCAAGCGGTGGAGCGTGCCTCATTTTGGTTGATGGTGATTGGTATGTTGGGCGTGACGTTTGCATTAACCGCCGCAGGGATTGCGCAAATTATGATGCAACGTTGGCCAGAGACGGGTGCATTAGGGTTTATGGCGACCCAAGCGGAGTTGATTCCCATTTATAAAGTACGTTTTGCTTTTGGTTTAATGGTGTTTATTGGGTTATTAACCTACCTGTACAGTTTCTTTGTAAAAGAGCCTGAAACGGTTCGCAGTTAAGTTAGAGGATAAAGCGCGTTTATGGAAGAGCATATCGGAAAAGTATGGGACAGATTCTTAAACAAAAGAGTCAACAAAGCTTACGCAGATAAGCAGGTTCTGTTTACCGAACAACGCAAAGCCTTAACCCTTTTTTACCACCTATTAGGGGGTGAAAAAGGCAAGGCGTTGCAAGTCACCGATAAGCGTTCCATTAAAACCTCAAGAAGTATGCTAGAGCGAATCTCAGGTTCTGGCACCACTTTCTTTTTACCGTGGCAAGATGATAAAGGTGTCTATCTACCCGCATCACTTGCGTATTTTGACAGTGCTTACCTGAATAAAATGCACTATTTTTGGTTGGTTGCGTTGGCGGCAAAAATGCCCGTGAGCCCCAGCGATGTTGCTCAAAAAAATCTGCAAATTTCAGCACAATTAATTCAAACCTATCCGGGGTTTCAATCGTTTTAT
This sequence comes from Thiomicrorhabdus sp., assembly GCA_026989175.1. GTDB lineage: Bacteria > Pseudomonadota > Gammaproteobacteria > Thiomicrospirales > Thiomicrospiraceae > Thiomicrorhabdus. Next base: position 17,412 of record JALSJT010000108.1, read on the forward strand.
CATCAAGCAATCGCTTATTTATTAAACGAACGATTAAAACTCCCCATTAAAGACCCTACCCAACAACATCACGAGTTGGCATTTATGAACGCTTTAGCGGCCTTAGCCAATAGAGCGCTCATCAATGACACCTTTTTGAATGAAAAAACAGGTGAAACGCCCAGCTATTCCATTGAGGATGTGTATC
>JALSJT010000109.1 GCA_026989175.1 Thiomicrorhabdus sp.
TTTCCAGGATGGTCTTTTGCAGGATATCCAATTGAAAGTAAGTAACGAATAGTTCTATTAACGATACGTCAAAAAAGCCATGTAGTCTATTATGTCTACATGGCTTTTTTCGTTTTGTTTCTTTAAAAATGGTAGCCTATTTTATCTCTTCATCTGGCACAAATTTAAGCACATTTCCATTGATACAGTAGCGTTTAAAGGTCGGCGCAGGCCCATCATTAAAAACATGCCCGAGATGAATGCCTGAGCTGGCACTGCGTACTTCAATGCGTTCTACGCCAAGGGTGTTATCAACATGAGTGGTAATCGCACCCTCTACCGGATTAAAAAAGCTCGGCCACCCTGTGCCACTTTTAAATTTAGTATCGCTTCGAAATAGTTTTGCGCCCGTAATGGGATCCACAAAATAGCCGGGTCTGGTTTCATCTAAATGAGAGCCGGTGAAAGGACGCTCTGTTCCCTCTTCAAAAGCAATTCTGCGTTGTTCGGGAGTGAGTAAACGTTGCCCTAACCACTGCCAAAACCGTGTTTTATCACCATTGTATCCAGTATAGCGTGAGACCTCTCTGCCTTGTTCAAAGAGCACAATTGTAGGTGTTGCAAATAAGGGTTTTTCGAGTGACCATCCCTCTGGAGGTTTTGGGCTTAAGGTTGTCGTAATGGCAACATCAGACTGCCAGTGATTAAGTATTTCTTGTTTGAACTTTTCACAATAAGCACATGCCTCTGCCTCAAAAACAATGAGCTGCCTGTCGCGATTAAGGGTGTCCATATCCAGTTGTGCATGGGGTTTGATTTGTGATTGACCATTTGGGTAGGCAACGCCTGTTCCTCCAAGTCCACAGTAGCCATTTGGGTTCTTTTTTAGATAGTCTTGATGGTAGGTTTCAGCAGTAATATAGGTTTCTAATGGTGCAATTTCAGTGGTGATGGCTGGGTAACCTGCTTTGGTTAATGCAACTTGGTAGATCGCTTTGGTTTGTTCAGCGATCTCTTTTTCGGCATCTGTTTGATAGTAGATGGCGCTACGATAGTTACTGCCAATGTCATTGCCTTGGCGATCGCCTTGAGTAGGGTTGTGGTTTTCCCAAAATTGAATCAGTACCTTCTCTAGTGAGATAACGCTTGGCTGATAACTTACTTTAATCACTTCGGCATGGTTACGTGCTTGAGATCGTCCAGACTGAATTCTTTTTTCCAGAGTTAAAATATCTTGATAGCCAGCGTTTGGGTTATCGCCATTGGCATAACCACTTTCAACGTCAATTACGCCGTTAAGTTCAGATAAGCGTTTTTCAGCGCCCCAAAAGCAGCCCATGCCCAATACAATGGTTTGTGTTGTCGTATCTGAGGGGGGGGGAGAAATTTCTGAACTCATTTTTGGTTCCTTAGCATGAGGGTAGCTTGTTAAGCTTAGAGTGAATAGTATTGTAAAGAGAAGTGCGATGGGTTGAAGCGTGTTCTTTAATAGAGAGTGAGATTGCATGAAGTATAAAGCCTTTTAAATTTAAGTGGTGTTTTAGAAGAACCACTTTTATTGTAAATTGTTTCATCGTTTCTAATGTTTTTTTGTTTGGAGTTGTATGTTTTCAAGTCACTTTAGGATAAATGGTGGAATATTTGAAAAGTGGCTTGTTGCTTGCTTTAAAGGTCTCTAACTATGTAATAAATATTGGTAAGGGGTTGAAATATAATGAATTTATATAAAATATTTATTGTTTTGTTAAGCGTCACTTTTTTGGCAGCTTGTTCTAATGCACCACGTTACAGTGGTTCCTCTTATCAAAAACCTCCTGTTAATTCGCAGCATTATGTCACCACCTTATCTGAGGTTCGGCAGCAACTATTAAGGCAGTTTAAACGCTGGGAGGGGACACCGTATCGTTATGGAGGCCGTAGCTTAAATGGAGTGGATTGTTCTGCGTTTGTTCAAAATACCTATCGTGTTAAATTTAATAAGCGGATTCCCCGAACAACGAGAACACAAATTAAAGTGGGGAAAAGCGTTAAAAAATCCCAATTAAGAGTGGGGGATATTGTGTTTTTTAAAACGGGACGTAACTCAATGCATAATGGTATTTACATGGGAAACGCTAAATTTATGCACGCTTCTTCAAGTAAAGGCGTGACCATCTCCAGTTTAAATCATAACTACTGGCGTAAAAGGTACTTAACTTCTCGGCGGGTTTTGTAGTTGTGTATTAAGCAGGATTTTAGCACGAAAATATCAGGAAATAAGCGGGTTGTTTGCTAGACAAAAATGGGGTAATCAAGTAGAATTCGCCTAATGAATTATTGTGACTAAACTAAGCGATTTTTGCTTTTACGGAGTATTTAGCGGGGATGACTAAAGTCATTTAGCAAACTTAAAAAACGGAGTGAGCCTTTCAGTGGAGGCTGGCTCCGTTTTTTTGTATGTGCCGTTTAAAAATTATCTTAGTTTTTAGTCAAGAATGTTAGTCAAACACTTGGATGGAAAAATCAATGACACAAGCTTTGCTGGCTTTAGAAGATGGCACTCTGTTTTGGGGGGTTTCATTAGGCGCGGAAGGGGAGACGACAGGAGAGGTCGTTTTTAATACGTCGTTAACAGGGTATCAAGAGATCTTAACCGACCCTTCGTACTTTAAACAAATTGTGACGTTAACGTATCCTCATA
>JALSJT010000110.1 GCA_026989175.1 Thiomicrorhabdus sp.
AAGTTCCCTCTAGTCACCTTGACTTAGAAGTCGTACCATTCGCTACCAATCCGCTGGTTGTGATTGCCAATGTAAATAACCCATTAGTTGGTAAAAAAGTCAGCCTAGAGCAATTAACCGAAGAACCTTTTATTATGCGAGAAGAGGGTTCTGGTATTCGTGCGACAGTGGAAGCACTGTTTTCAGAAAAAGGTTTAACGATCAATGAACGAATGATTGTCGATACCAATGAAGCGATGAAACACTGTGTCGTGGGTGACCTAGGGGTAGCAGTGGTTTCTCGCCTCTCGCTATACCTAGAAGGCGAAAATAGCCCTATTAAAGAGCTAGAGGTTGAAGGTTTTCCCATTAATAAACAGTGGAATATTGTTTACCCCAAAGGCAAACAGCTTTCATTGCTTTCAAAAGAATTTTTGTCTTTTCTAAAAGAGAGTGGAACAGAGTACATCAAGGTATAGTTGTTATATTCGATAGTGGTTGTTCTGATATAAAAAAGCCCTGAGTATCTATTTTGAATGGTCAGGGCTTAAAAGATAGCAGTGTTTAAAAATCTTAAGCGATTAACTGATTTTTTAGTTTATTAATCGCTTGTTGTTCGATTTGTCGAATGCGCTCCATGGAAACACCATATTGTTCAGAAAGCGCTTTGAGACCAACTTTATCTTCAGTTAACCAGCGTTTTTGTAAAATATCACGACTGCGTTCATCTAAAGTCGACAGTGCGTATTGCATGCGTTTTAGCTCAAATGACGCAGAGTCCTCTTTAATGAGAGCCGCTTCAGGGTTGGCTTCTTGGCTGATTAAAATTGGATAAGTCGCCTGTTCACTGTCCTCGTCTGCCGAAATATCGGTTGGAATATCTTTACCGTATAGGCGTGACTCCATTTCGAGAACATCTTTTCGAGTAACGCCTAAATCTTGTGCAACTTGATCTGCGTCTTTATCACTGAAGCAGCTTAGTGACTTTTTAGAGCTGCGCAGTTTAAAGAATAGCTTACGTTGTGCTTTAGTGGTCGCCGTTTTGACAATACGCCAGTTTTTAATAATATATTCATTAATCTCCGCACGAATCCAATGAATCGCAAAGGTCATTAACCGTACATTCTCTTCGGGATTAAAGCGTTTCACTGCTTTCATTAAACCAATATTACCCTCTTGAATAATGTCGCCAAGCGGTAAGCCATAGCCGTTAAAGGTACGCGCAACAGGCACCACATAGCGTAACGAAGATAAAATGAGCTGGCGAGCTGCATTTACATCTTGTTGATAGTAGTATTTCTCAGCCAGTTCATGTTCTTCAGCGGCACTGAGTTGCTGAATTTTTTTAACGGCGTGTAAGTAGTGTTCTAAATTTTTTCCAGGAACCAGCTCGCGTGAAGCCAGCGATAGTTTTGGGAGGCTGGTGGTTCCTGTCTCTTGTATCATTGCATTTTGCATCATGAAACCCCTCTTTAAATAATTAATATGGGATTTATTCTAGCACTCTTTTTGTTAGAGTGCTAATGTAAAGAGAGCTTTGTAATACTTTGTCAATTGTCTTGTGGATAAGTTTAGTAATTCATTTTAAAAACAAACGGTTAGTTTTGGTATAGACAGGTGTTTTTTATAGGAGATAGGGGGGGGAGAAAATTTAAAAACAGCCAAAACGCTTGAGTTGAAAGGTTTTTTGGCATCGTGTTTAAGTCTGAATGGATTCCCGCCTTCGCGGGAATGACAAAGTGGCTGGGGAGTTATGCGTTTTCTGGCAGTTGCCCTGTTTGTTGCATCATCTCAACCCATGCATCACGCAGTTCGGTCAAAATATCAATGGCGCTGTCGAGGTAAAAACTGTCTTTTTCAAATACCGCTTCTTGAATGCTTTGATCAGCGTAACGGTACAGCTCTTCGAGATCAAATGCCAGCGGCGTATCTTGGGTAAAAGCTAGACGGTCACGCAAAGCATCTAAAATCGTGGTCATACGACCAAGATGAAATCCTTTTTCAACCAGTGCATTGCTTTGATGGCACACTTTGGCCATATTGCCTTTGTCTACTGCGCCTTGTAGTAGCAGTAAAATAGTTTTTCGAGGGTTCTCTTTTAAGTGGGACTCCTCTTCTTGATTGCGTTGATACTCTTGAAGAATCGGTGCCTTTACCTTTTCAGGGGTGCTGTTGTTTAGTGTCATGATAAGTTCCTTTGTGCAAATGTGATAGAGCTGCTTTATGCAAAGAGCTCTTATATAACAGTAATAACTTTTAACCTGGCTATGGTAATTTGAAGCGAGCCTTAAAAAAGGGGCTTCAAAAAGTAAAGTTTTTTTGTTATCTGTCGTATAGCATTAGGTATGCCAAGTTTGCATCACAGGATTTTGACAGGGTGGTATATTTTTCTCCTCCCTCTTGTCAAGGGGGAGGTTGGGAGGGGGTCTTCCAGAGGCATGATGATAGGGGGGGGAAGAAAAAATTAGGATCAATTTAAAACGTCACCTTAACCGCATCTGCCACTTGATTGGCTTTTTCAATGGCTTGTTCAATGGTGTCTGCACGTGCAATGGCAACGCCCATGCGACGGCGACCCTCAATATCAGGTTTTCCAAATAGGCGCAGTTGTGTGTCGGGCTGTGCCAATGCTTCATTGAGGTTTGAGAAGTTGGTTTGCGTGGAGGTT
>JALSJT010000111.1 GCA_026989175.1 Thiomicrorhabdus sp.
GATTCATTAATATTGCCCTTATGAGGATGACGAATATGAACTTTGGATTGTGTGAGTCCGTTCACTTGTAGGTGTAATGACTCCCGTTCATAAAGGGTAAGCCCAATAACCCCTGAAGACTCTTCGAAGATTCTAAGGTCAATAACAGGCGTTTCAGTGTTCACGTAACGGTAGTAGTGCTGTTTAAAAACCTCCTGAAAAGAGAGGGGGGGGAGAAAAAAAGCACCAATCGAAAAGCAGATCAAAATCGTATAGCCTATTAAAGGCTTTTTAATAAAGGTTATTTTGGGTATGAATAAGATAGCCAATAAAATTGGGGTCAGTGTAAAAACTAAAAGCGTGTAATGGCTTCCTAAATTTGGAATGAGCCAAAGCGCCGTGATGACTGCTCCACTCATTGAGGCAGTGATGTAAATACCGTAGGCGAAACCTATGTTTTGCTGAGAGGTGTTTTTTTCTCGACAATACAGCGATAGAGCAAGCGAAAGAGTCGCTCCAAAGACAATGTTGGGTAATAGAATCATTAAGGCAAACCAAAGGCTGTCTGAATGATTGAGTAGTTCGCCTAAATAGTGTGCGTCGTTATAGAGTTGAGGGGCGTAGCTTAATAATAAACGGGTTATGTTGAGGGCAATAAACAAGGCGAACAGTAAGATAAACAGGTGTTTAACCGCGAGGGGTTGCTTGGTTTGTTGGTTGTGTAGTAACCATGCACCAAGCGTAACGCCAGCAAGTGAGGTTGCGAGAACCGCCGTAAAGCTAAACAGCGTACTACCCGCATAAAGGCTGATGAATTTACTCAAAATAATTTCAGACCCCATCCAGATAAAACTGATGACCGCTAAGGTGACAATCCATTTAAGCTGATGCCAAGAAACCAAAGAAAACTGGGTCTCAGTAGGGGGGGGAGAAATATTAGTCGAGGTTTTTGGAGGCGTTGCATAGAGCAGGGCATAAGCAAGTAAAGCGGCAATGAGGTTAAATCCAGCCGCAAAATAGATGCCGCCGGTTAATCCAAAACTGGGTAAAATATAAAGCCCACCTAGTAGAGTCGCGATGAGCGTTGCGAAGAGGAATATAAAGTAAAAATAGTGAATGGATGTATTTTGTTTTTGGGGGTGAGTACGAGCAAACCAAGTGGCTAATAGCGGAAATGCCATGCCGCTGGCGGAAGCAGGAATAAATGCAATAATAAATAGGGTGAGAAATCCATCCCAAGAAGCAATCTGTTGGCTAGGAGAGAGCGCCACGATCTGTTCTGGCGCAATGAGTATCGGTAGTAGCAATACGGCACTTATTGCAGCAAGTATTTGTGAGAAAATAAAGAGTTTAAGTGCAGGGTTACCTTTTTGTAACCACCACTGGGCAAACAGAGCGCCAAGCGCGAGTCCAGTCGAGAGCGCGATTAAAATAGTGGCGGTGTCACTGTTTTCGCTAAAGCCAAGTAAGCGAAACCAAAGTATTTGATAAAGAAAGAGAGCGAGTGCTGAAAAAAATAGGGCAAGAGCTGAGCGCGACAACACCGACATGAAATCTCCAAAGATAAAAAATAGACTGGTTTTATGGTGAATTAAGCGGTAAATTATAGCAGATAAGGAAACGTTGGAAATAAGGAGAGTGGCGTTGAGTAAAGTAGGGCTTTTTTATGGAACCGATACGGGCAATACTGAAAAGATAGCCCATAAAATTCAACAAATACTAGGTGCTGATATTGTGACCTTACATGATGTGCATGGTGCTAAAGTAAGTGATTTTGATGCGTATGATAAAATTATTTTAGGGCAGCCCACATGGTACTGTGGTGAGCTTCAAAGTACTTGGGAAGATTTTTGGCCTGAGTTTAAAAAAATTGATTTTAGCGGTAAACAAGTTGCTTTTTTTGGTTTAGGCGATCAGTTGGAATATGGCGAGTTTTTTGTAGATGCTATGGGGCTAATGCACGATGTGGTGTTGGAGAATGGTGGCGAGCCCGTTGGGTATTTTCCAAATGAAGGATTTATGTTTGAAGAATCCAAAGCATTAACCGAAGATGGCGAGTTTTTTGTGGGTCTAGTGATTGATGAAGATCAACAGCCGGAGCGAACCGAAGAGCGTTTACATTTTTGGCTGGAACAAATTCGTGAAGAGATGGATTTGGTATAATGCTTCAGATTGATTTTAAACATTAAGGAAATTGAACAATGAGTATTTTGCCGAGTCACCTTAAATATACCGAAACCCATGAGTGGGTTTATATTGATGAAGAGGGCAGTGCCATTGTTGGCATTACCGATTTTGCTCAAGAGTCATTAGGTGAGCTAATGAGCGTGACTTTTCCTGAATTAGGTGGTTATGCCCAAGCAGGTGACGATGTAATGTCGTTGGAATCGGTAAAGTCCGCAAGCGATATATTTTCGCCGATCAGTGGTGAAATCATCGCTTTTAATGAAGCGTTGGAAGATGAGCCAGAGTTGATTAACGATGAACCTTATGATGGCGGTTGGTTATTTAAAATCGAACCGCATGATTTAACCGAATTAGATGAGCTGCTCTCCGACAGCGACTATCAAGCGCTTATTGATGGTTGATTAATCATTTAAACGGTTGAATAGAGGCTTTTGCACGAGAGGGGCGCGAGAGAAAAAAGAGATAAAATTTGGCTGATTGAGGCGGAAATCGCAGAGAATAGCTAGCTATTCACAAGGTTTTCAACAAAAAGCAGACATATTTAGCCTTTTTTATCCGTGTATCCTCTCGTGCAAAGGTCTCGAATAGTAGTATATATAGTAAAGAGGCTTAGCCTCTTTTTTTGAGCCATTTTAGAAATTTTCTCCCCCCCCCTCCTAAAAAAAAGAAGAGCGCCATGTTGCCAAGTTTACGATTGAAAAAAAATGAAGAACGCCGTATTAAACAAGGCCATGTTTGGGTCTTTAGCAATGAAGTGGATATTGAAGCCACCCCGTTAAAAAACTTTATCGCCGGCCAGCAGGTCATTATTGAAGCCTATAATGGTAAGGCATTAGGCATGGGATTTGTTAATCCAAATACCTTAATTTGTGCGCGTATTTTAAGTCGAAGCCCTAAGTTAGAGTTGAACCTTAAGTTTTTGAAAAAACGTATTCAGGAAGCACAAGCATTAAGAGAGATGGTGTTTGAAAAGCCTTATTACCGTTTGGTGTTTGGTGATTCAGACGGACTGCCGGGATTGGTGGTCGATCGCTTTGGTGATGTCTTTGCCGTGCAAATTACCACGGCAGGTATGGAGTTGGTCAAAGATGATATTGTGCAGGTGCTGGATAATTTATACCATCCTACGGCAATTGTGATGAAAAACGATACCGCAAGTCGAACTTTAGAAGGGCTACCGCTGTATGAAGAAGTGGTGTTGGGCGAATTGCCAGAACGTTTAATCATCGAAGAAAATGGCACGCAATTCTCTATTCCCGTAGAGGGGGGGCAAAAAACAGGTTGGTTTTATGATCACCGTATGTCACGAGCACGTTTGCAAAAGATGGTCAAAGGCAAGCGAGTATTAGACGTTTTTAGTTACTTAGGCGGCTGGGGCGTTGCTGCCGCCAATGCCGGTGCGGAGTCTGTCACGTGTGTAGACGCCTCTGAATCGGCGTTGGATGGCGTGGATATTAATGCCGAACTGAATGGCGTTGCCGATAAAATGACCACCATTCAAGGTAATGCGTTTGATGTCTTAAATGCACTGCGAACCGATGGGCAAAAATTTGATGTCGTAATTGTTGATCCTCCCGCGTTTATTAAACGCAAAAAAGATTTTAAAAAAGGGGCTGATGCTTATCGTCGAATCAATGAAATCGCGATGCGTGTACTGGATAAAGAGGGTGTTTTAGTATCCGCCTCTTGTTCGCACCACATGACCCGCAATAATTTATTAAATGCGGTGCAATCGGCGGCTCGCCACATTGATCGCACGGTGCAGTTATTTGAACAAGGCCACCAAGGGCCAGATCATCCCATTCACCCTGCGGTGCCTGAAACAGAATACATTAAAACCTTGTTTTTTAGAGTGAGTGCGAGTTGGTAAAAATATAAGTGTATTTTAATAGGCTATTTAAATACATGTATTTACGCATGGAGTGGCGTATAATGATGTTCGTTTATTTGAGGTGAACGTTTGAAGTATTGGCGTTCATTGAATATATTAGGGGGAAATAATGAAAACGAATTTTTTAGGAAAAGGCTTTGGTCTATGTGTGAGCGCGCTTTTGGTGGTTGTTTTTTCAAATGCTTATGCAACCAGTAGTGGAGAGTATGACTCGCCTAGTTTACCTGCACCAGCAGAGCTTACACCACAGCAAACCTTAGGTAAATTTATCTTTTTTGATGAGAACTTATCGGAGCCAGCTGGACAGTCTTGTGCCAGTTGCCACATGCCAAATGTTGGGTTTGCTGATCCGGATTCACATTTACCCGTTTCAGAAGGGGTTATTCCAGACCGTTTTGGGCATCGAAATGCTCAGACAGTAGCTTATGCCTCTTTCTCCCCCCCGTTCAGTTATGACACAACCACTGCAATTGCCGTTGGTGGACAGTTCTGGGATGGTCGTCGTGCGGATTTAGCAGCGCAAGCGAAAGATCCGTTTTTAAACCCCGTTGAAATGAATAACCCAGATAAAGCTTCTGTTGTTTTGAAAATTCAAAACTCAAGTTATGCTTCGAGCTTTGAAACACTTTGTGGGCCAATTAATGATATTGATGTCGCCTATGACTGTATGGCAGAGGCGATTGCGGCCTATGAAGGTTCTAGTGAATTAAATCCTTTTACCTCTAAGTTTGATTATGTTTTAGCTGGATTAGCACAGTTTACGGAACAAGAAGCAGAAGGGATGGCGTTGTTTAATGGTCCTGCTATGTGCTCTCAATGTCATACCAGTACCACTACGATAGTGGATGACTCTTCTGATGAAAATATAGAGCATCATGGACATCGCGGACATGACGGACATATAGGCTATGGCGAGCAGTGTGGCGACTTTAAGCATAACAGACATCGTTATGGTTATCAGCATGGGCAAGCTACGAATGGTCATGAACAAACGCGACATAGACATCGTCATGGCCATGGTCATTATTCAGGAGGATGTGGCAGTAATACACCGACACCTAGTGCACCGATTTTATTTACCGATTTTCAGTACTACAACTTAGGTCTTCCAAGAAACACAGAGTTTCCGTTTAAAGACTTATCGAGTTCGAGTGGTTCATGTGTGGTGATTGTTTTTCCGGGTTCATCAGAAGATTCTGATAGTTGTTCTTCGTCATCTGGATTTAATAATGCCGCACTAAGAAAAATTGATTTAGGGCTGGGTGGTGTTTTAAATATCGCATCAGAGAATGGACGTTTTAAAGTGCCTACGTTGCGTAATGTCGAGTTAACCGCACCTTATATGCATAATGGGGTATTAAAAACGCTGAAAGAGGTCGTTCGTTTTTATAATTTGCGTGATACGGGTGAGTGGGGACTGCCTGAGGTGGCTCAAAATATGGAGCAGCGCCGAATGGGGAATCTTGGATTATCCAGTGATCAAGAAGATGCCATCGTAGCCTTTTTAATGACCTTAACAGACGGGTATGTTGTCGATAATAATGATGGTGGAGAATATGGTCATGGGTATAAAAAACATAATTGTAGCGATGGAAATCACAAGAAACATGCTAAGAAATACTTTAAAAAACATGCTAAAAAGTATTTTAAAAATCGATCAGGAGAGTATTCTAAAAGAGATGCGAAGAGATATGCTGAAGCGTATGTAGAAAAATATGTTGAAGCGTATACAAATACAGAGGGGTGCTCTGATAGGTATGCTGAAAAATACGCGAAAAAGTATGCTAAAAAGTACGCGAAGAGGTATGCGAATAAACAGTATGATGAGGACGACGATGATTAGAAGTGATATGCTTTCTATCAAATGACTTTAGTTGTCTTCTAGCCCCATTTATTTGGGGCTTTTATGTTTTACCCCCCTCCTTTTTTTTTCATTTTTTTAATTCATTGGATGCTCTGTGTTATCAAATCTCCCTATTTCTCATCAAGAGATAAAGCAACAAATGTTGGCACAATACTGTTTTTGGGATGATGAGATGCACGTTTTATGGATTGATTGCCGTAAAATATATCCTGAATTAGGGGTGCTTCAGGTGCCGAGTTGGGATGATTTGATGATGCGTTCCTCTAAAGTACCTGAGTACCCAAGTCACTTAAGGGTATTTGCGTGGTCTAACTTCTCTCAATTGGCTTTGTGGCGTAAACAGATTCCTAAATGGGTGCAAGAGAGTTGCGCCTTGTTTCCTTCTCACCAACTCAAAATGCTGCACTATTCAGGTAAGTACCCTCAAATTTTAGAGTTACTGGATCATGCGCCGATGTTGGTTTGGCGGCTAATGTGCTCGGCATTAACGGAGCCTGAAATTGTCGCACTCCTCTCAGGGAAACGTCAAAATTTAGTCGCACAAGTGGGCTGGCCAGATAAGGCAGAAGCGGTTAAGTTTTTGCGGAACCTTCGGTTACGCCGAGTCAATGAACAAATTGCGGAGCAGGTTGAGGTGTGTTTAATGGATGAGCAACGTTTAACGGCGTTACAGTCCTTGCCGCGTATTAATTCGATGGCACTCTCTTTGGCAAGCGTATTTCCTGAACTGATTGGTAGTCGATTGCATCATGCGTTAGCACAGCTCCCTTGTCGTCCTATGCAGTGCCAAAGTATGGTGGCACTGTTGCAAGATGCTTATGCACTTGCGGCGAGGTTGAACTTGCCTAAGCAAGAGGTGAGTCAAATTGGAGCCTGTCGTTATTTGGTGGAAGTGACTAAGTTGTATCAAGGCTGGTTAAAAGAACCGTTGAGTGTTGTGGAGGGGAGTGAGCTTATATTGTTCGAGACGCCAACAAGATTGTTTACTAAAAACGAGTGGTTTTCTTTAAGTCAGAGACAGCAACATGCTTGGTGGTTGGAGTTTGAAAAAGAACGTTTTCAGCTGTTTGCATGGCAAGATGTCGCAGGCATCTGGGGTGCTTTAATTGAGCAACCGTTACAGGAAAACCATTTGGAAAAATCCCCCGTTATCGTGAGAGTAAGGGGGGAGAAGAATCAATTACCCAGTGCAAAGCAGTTATCTGAACTGCATTTATGGTTAGCAGAAGGAAACATTTAAACGGTAATTAACCGTTCCGAACCCATTAAATCATCATAGGTTTCACGCGGGCGAACCAACCATGATTGATCGCCTTGTACCATGATTTCCGCCGCTTTTGGACGAGTATTGTAGTTGGAACTCATGGTAAAGCCATAAGCACCAGAGGACATGACCGCTAATAGATCGCCCGCTTTTAAGTTCAAGCAGCGATCTTTACCTAAAAAATCACCTGTTTCACAAACAGGTCCAACAATATCCCATGTGGCTTCAAGTCCATCATTTCTTGGGGTGACCGCTACAATTTCTTGATAGGCTTGATACAACGCAGGGCGAATTAGGTCGTTCATGCCCGCATCAATAATGGCAAAGTTTTTATGTTTGGTCGGCTTTAAATACTCTACTTCTGTTAGCAGTACGCCAGCATTGCCTACGATCGCACGACCCGGTTCAAGGATAATCTCAACGTGTTTGTCGTTTAGTTTTTTTAAGATTGCCTGAATATACTCGGTAATTTCAGGGGGTGTTTCATCGGTATACTGAATGCCCAGTCCGCCGCCTAAGTCTAGGTGATGAATCGCAATGCCCATTTCAGACAAGGTCTCTTTTAAGTTTAATACACGCTCTAATGCATCAATAAATGGACTGATATCGGTGAGCTGTGAGCCAATATGGCAGTCAATGCCAATGGGGTTTATATGGGAGAGCGCACAGGCATCGGCATAGAGTTCAGGCGCGGTATTGATGTCCACGCCAAATTTATTGTCTTTTAGTCCCGTGGAAATATAAGGGTGCGTTTGCGCATCCACGTCTGGATTGACTCGAATAGAGATATCGGCGATTAAATCGAGTGACTGCGCGACCGACTGAATACGATCCAGCTCGGCATGTGACTCAATATTAAAACAGCGAATCCCCACCTCTAAGGCACGACGAATTTCAGCGGACTGTTTACAGACCCCCGAGAAGACCACTTTTTTAGGGTCGCCACCGGCACGAAGTACCCGCTCTAACTCGCCTTGAGAGACAATATCAAAACCAGAGCCAAGTTTTGCCAAACAGTTTAATACGGCAAGGTTTGAGTTGGCTTTGACCGCATAACAGATGAGGTGTGGTTGTGTACCAAAGGCTTGGTCAAATGCTGTCCAGCGCGTTTCTAATTCTGTCTTCGAGTAGACAAAAAGAGGCGTGCCATGCGCTTTTGCTAACTGTTCTAAAGAGACGTTCTCAGCGTGAAGAACATTATTTAAGGGCTGGAAAGGCGCGCTGGCTTCTGATGGTGTCATTCTGTCTTCTCGATATTTTCGGTAGGCTCTTCAGGTAAGGTTAAGTCGCTTTTTTTGCCACATGCGGAATTAAAAAGCAGGGTGAGTGCTAAGAGCACAGCAAAATAAAATCGAGCATGCATTTTCATAACCAAATCATTCAGAGTTCATTTAAAATGAGAGCATTTTATCAGAAGAGACCTTTGCACGAGAGGATACACGGATAAAAAAGGCTAAAATATGCCTGATTTTTGTTGAAAATCTTGCGAATAGCTAGCGATTCCCTACGATTCTCGCCTCAATCAGTCAAATTTTATCTCTTTTTTTCTCACGTCCCTCTCGTGCAAAGGTCTCCAGAAATAAGAAGGTTTTTATGCGAATTCAAGCAACACAAGAGACCCCCATTATTATTGAACCACAAGGGGAGGTTACTTCCTCTGTTATTTGGCTGCACGGTTTAGGGGCGGATGGTAATGACTTTGCTGGACTGGTTCCCCAGTTAGATTTACCCAATAACCATGGTATTCGGTTTATATTTCCTCATGCGCCCGTACAGCCTGTGACGATTAACGGGGGGATGGAAATGCGTTCTTGGTACGATATTCGAAGTACCGATTTTATGAATGATATTGATGCGGCGGGCATTCGGGTGTCGTGTTATCAAATATACGACTTACTTCAAACACAGTTAGACCAAGGGATTGCTGCGGATAAAATTGTACTCGCAGGGTTTTCGCAAGGGGGATTAATTGCACTCCATGCGGGGTTAAGTTTCGGTCATCGTTTAGCCGGTATTATGGCGCTGTCTACTTATTGTCCAATGCCACAACAGTTTTCGCAACATCGCAATATGCCTATTTTAATGGCGCATGGTCAATTTGATTCCGTGATTCCAATTGAGGTTGCAGAACACTCTTATAAAGCGCTGACTAAGCGTGGCTACGCAATTCAGTGGCAAAGCTATCCGATGGAGCATCAGGTTTGTGCACAAGAGATTGAGGATATTGTAAACTGGTTAAAATCAACATTATGTGTGTGAGTATACCGTATGACAAATCAGCAGCAGTGTCGTGAATTTTGGCAAGCTCGTCACAGTATTATTTTGAGTACCGTTAACTTAAATGGGGTTTCAGAGACCAGTATTACCCCTTTTATTGCGGATGATACGGGAAATTTATATATCTTGATCAGTGAGTTGGCGCAACACACACAAAATATATTGCATCTACTCAGTGAGCGGCATAGTGACTTGGAACAAGGCAACACTCTCAAACTAATTAGCGGGCTACTGGTTGCCGATGAGCCGGATCCTGAACAAGCATTTGCTCGTGAGCGGCTAACGTTACAGCTTTTGCCCTCTGAAATCTTTAGAGAGTCGGAAGCCTTTTCAGCATTAGCCTCACAATTTGAGCAGAAGTTTGGTGAGGTCATTCCTTTATTGGTCAGCTTACCGGACTTTCATCTGATTCAATTAAGCGTGATTAAAGGAGGGTATATAAAAGGGTTTGGTCAAGCCTTTACTTTTGAGGGATGTCCTTGTGACGGGCTTAAGCCCATTCAGCGTAAATAACTTTTAAGAGGAGACCTTTGCACGAAAGGATGCACGGATAAAAAAGTCTGAAATTCGCCTGATTTTCGTTGAAAACCTTGTGAATACCTAGGTATTCCCTGCGATTTTCGCCTCAATCAGTCAAATTTCATCTCTTTTTTCTCTCGCGTCCCTCTCGTGCAAAGAGGTCTCAAGAGGAGTGAAATGCTTAATCCTAGGCAGTTTTTTTGGTGTGATGTTATCTTACCTATGCACATGGAGCCAGTGGGTCGTTATGGTCAGCAGGTTCGCTCAGAAAGACGCCAGTTGATCTGTCGTGAAGATGAAGTGAGGTTACAAGAAATTAACGAATCACTGCATGACGCTTTACAACAAGTCTTTGAGCGTAGTCCAGCGGCATCACAGGTTTTTACGATGTTAAATACTCGGTTAGACTTTATGTGGTGGATGTTGGACTTTATTATAGAGTTCAAGGAGGCCAGTGTCGCTGGTGACTATACATTGCGTTTAAAAAAAGATCATGAGTTTAGTCGTCCGACCAGTAAAAAAGAGTCTAGTATTGCGCCGCTTATTTTGGGCTTGTATGACGCTATAGATGGGTATATTCAAGAGTTAAATGATGTTTTGAGAACTGGAATAAAGACAGGTGAATTTGTATACCAAGGTTTGTCTCAAAAACGGTTTGATGACAAAGCGTATGTCAAAAATTTAGAGAGTTTAGCGAAGTCCGGTGTATTGCCTGCGAAAATATTGCAGAGGATGGTTGAAAAAATTAATATCCAAGCAATGGTACTAGAGAACTTAAAAGAAGCGTATCGTAAAACCTCAAGCCCAGAGGAGTGGAAACACTATCAAGTTAACTTGAATCCATCTGGGTGTAGTTTTATGACCAATGATAAATATACGTTGTTTACTAAGATGGATCTCTATATGGATATACAAAGCCACATTGTGATTTGCCGAGGTAAAGTGGTGTCACAAGAACTGGCTGAAGAGGCATTATTGAATACTCGGGTGAGTATCGAATTTGATGTACTTACTGGTGAGCAAGAGAGAGAAATTACGCTGTTTTTGCAATACGCTGAGCTGCAAGATTGTATGAAGCGAGTAGCAACGCCTTACATTGCCCCTTTAAATGCTTAGGGATTGCTTTTTTATTTTTTCCCCCCTCCCTCTCGTGCTTGATTACGCCTTAAGGTTTGTTGTTGAATAAACACGGCTTTTTTAATCCAAGCCGCCATTTGGTGATGTTCGTGAATCATCGCCTGATATAGAACTGGCGCGGGCTTATTCGGTAAGCCACAGGCGTACGATGCAATTTCAAGTAATTTATCTATATAGATGCTTGGAAATCCGAGTTCAATTTCAAAGTAGCTTATTTTGGTTAAAATCGCAACATTTAAGGCTGTTTTCCATTGAGTATTTGTTAGTTGAAAATCCTCATATAAAAAGTGACAGCTTGGGTCTTGGCGCATTTTTAACATGTCTTTTAAGCTCGCGACCCGAATAAGAGCCGATGCGGGATCTCTAAGAGATAAAGGTAGATTGTTGATAAAGCTAGGATCAATATCGTGGCTACTTCCAAGCATTGTGGTCTCTCCTTAAAATCGTATTCATAGTGGAAGATCCATACACTCTTCCACTTCGTATTTTTGAATCTCTTGTTGTAAAAATTTTTGATCGTGCCCACTGGGAAACTCAAAGTTAATTGCAATGCGTTCTTGGTAGTCTTGGACAGTACGAAAACCTACGACGGTTCCATCAAAAGAGAGTAGTTTATTTTCTGCTTCAAAATAGAGGTAGGCATCTACCTTTGAGTAGAGCTTAAATTCTTTGCTCATAAAAACCGCTAAGCCACCAGCACTAACATTTGCTTCTTTAAATGGCCACTCTTTAGGAAACTGTTTTAAATAGTTATCATCATTGATGCGTTGATAAACCGCCAAATAGGTTTCCATAAATTCAGAGACATGTAATAAGGCCTGAATTAATGGAATTTTTTGCAGCTTAGGGTTTCGAAAGGTGACCAGTAGCTCATCAATCTTAAAAGCAGATGGTAACCTTCCTTGTACAAAAAAATGGGAAGGGGTAGAGTTTTCAATACTTTTTACCATGCTATCAAGATAGGTTAGGTATTTATGCTCAATTGCCTGGATGTAACTAAAGGTTTTTGGAGAGGTTTTCTCTAGAGGAGCTGCCTGTTTAAAGCCTTTTTGGCGATCTTTTAGTTGAATCCAATATTTGAGATCAGACTTTGGACTTTTTCCATTGGTAATCGCTTTTAAGCAGTCTCCAAAAAATTCAATTACTTCGATCATTTCGGTAAATAGCGTTTTTAATAAGTGATCGCTGGTTTGGATTTTTTGAACTGATTGTAGAATCAGATTTTTTTTAGTTTCAATAAGTTTAAGAGTACTTTCAGGAAAGTAGTTGGTTCCTGTTGCATAAATTTCTCGATCACGAATGGGTGAGCTGGGGATGATGAAATAGCGAACCGGCATGTTGACGCGATGAAATCGACGACCGTTTCCTTTATTTAGCATGGTAAAAATCCTACAAGGTCAAAAAGGTTGTATTTATGAGTGTTAGCAAGCAAGGTTTAGACCGAAGCTGTGGTAGAACGGTTGACCATTCGGTAAACTTTAATGTAATTTATGAAAGCGGTTGGTATTATACTCGCTATGTATAAATTTAAACTTACCAGTGCCATTATAGCCTTACTTTCCCTTATCTTAATGCTCTCTGCTATTCTTTATTGGGGAACCTATCGTTCGGAGTACTATTTTGAGCGTGCCCAGCGCGCCCAAGATGCGGCACAAGCATATATTCAGTTGTCGCATGATGCCTATCGCTATTTTAAAGAGCGAGTTGACATTGTTGTGTTAAAAGAGCAAGCGAATGTTGATCAGGCCAAGCAGTCCTATCAAACCTTACACCAATCATTAAAAAATTTACGTGCCTCGATTGAGGCTGAAATTGAGCAAGTTGATGATGATGAAAGAGCGCATGAAATTGAAGAGCTTAAACAAGTTTCTGGACTGGAAAAAGTGTTAACAGAGGGAGTTTGGGCGTTTGAACGTATTATTTTATTGCAGGCACGAGGGGCAGAATCTTCAGCAAAAGATGTATTGAGAATTGTTTTGGAAGAGACGATTGATAGTGAGTTTAAGCCGTTAATTGATGCCGCAATTAATGCCGAATTAGCAGAGGTAGCCTATGCACGAGAGCAAGCACAAATACTCTTAGATGACCTTAAATTTATTGCCACCGTCACGGCGTTATTAGCACTGTTGTTGGCGTTGGCCTTAGGCATTTGGTTGTTGCGAAACCTTCGTTATTCACTGGATAATTTGGTAAGCGGTGTGCGAAAGGTCTCAAAAGGAGATTTGCAACACCGTATTATCCTGCCTGGAGACGATGAGTTTACCTATTTAGCGGAGCACTTTAACGATATGACGGCTCGTTTAGAGCAAAAGCAAGCGGAGTTAGAAGAGCGCGTTAAAGAACGAACGCAAGCGTTACAACAAGCCAATAATAAATTACAGCTCATTGACGAGGGGCGTCGTCGATTTTTTGCGGACATCAGTCATGAATTACGAACTCCGTTAGCCGCCATTCGCGGTGAGGCCGAAGTAACCTTGCGTGGTAGAGTGAAGCGGGTTGAGGAGTATCAAGAAGCGTTGCAACGGATTGTAGAACTCTCGGCTCAGCTAGCTAAATTAGTGGAAGATTTGCTGTTTATGGCACGGTCTGAGTCCACAAGTTTTCGCTTTGAATTGAGTGTGTTAGTTTTAAATGATTTGATTGTCGAATTATGTGACGAAACACAAGCGTTAACAAAGCAAAACCAGTTACTCTTACGAGTAGATGTTCCAGACTCGCCCGTGATGGTGTGTGCAGATCCGGTTCGTTTTCGCCAGTTACTGCTTATCTTAATTGATAATGCGTGTTGTTACTCCGATCCAAAGGGAGAGGTGGTTGTTTCACTTAAAGAGTTGCGTGAACAGGTTCAAATTATAGTTTGTGATCAAGGAATTGGGATTCCTGCTGAAGAGATTGAACTTGTATTTGAACGGTTTTTCCGTGGAGAGCGAGCACGAAAAAGAATACATTCTGGATCAGGTTTAGGGCTCTCACTTGCAAAGTCCATTGTTGAAAATCATCAAGGACAGATTGAGATTAGCAGTGAACCAGGTAAGGGTACTTGCGTGATTGTGACGTTGCCTAAATTGGCATTAAACAAACAAATTTTATAAACTTTTCTTCCCTCCTCCTTTCTGTTTTCTTAGGCTAAAGGGAGTGGAGAACAATATACTTTGGATACCGTAGCAACTATGACAATATTAATAATAGAAGACGATGCTCGAATTTTAGAGTTTGTTAAGCGAGGTCTTGAAGCTGAGGGCTATTTAATTGAATTTGCAACCAATGGCGAGCAAGGATTGCAGAAGCTAATGAATAGGGAGTATGACCTGTTACTGCTGGACTTAATGTTGCCGGATATGAATGGACAAGAGGTGTGTCGCCAGCTTCGCCAACAGGGAATAACATTGCCCGTATTGATGTTAACGGCAATGGACTCTATAGAAGACAAAGTGGAGGGGCTACGCTTAGGGGCAGATGATTATTTGACTAAGCCGTTTGCGTTTGACGAGTTAGTGGCACGTATTCAAGCACTATTACGCCGCAATAAAGGGGCAAAAGGCTATAAAGAACAAGTCGCGGAGCTGGTGGTGGAAGGATTAACGCTTAACCGAGAGACCAGAGAAGTGTATCGTGATGGGCAGCAAATTGAACTTACGCCTAAGGAGTATGCGTTGCTTGAATATTTTATGCTGTCACCGGGTCGAGTCTTTAGTCGTAGCCAAATTCTAGACCAAGTATGGGGCTATAATGCCGATCCGCTAACCAATGTGGTCGAAGTCTATATTCGGAACCTTAGACGAAAAATAGATGAAGGTTTTGATGGTTCATTGATTAAAACGGTGCGTGGCTTTGGTTATAAATTAGATATGAAAAAATAAGTTTGGGGTCAGTGTAAAATTATTTCTTTATAAGAGGTGAATTAGCCAGGATAGAGGTAGAGGTGCTTTTGTCTCTTACTCTGACCCCAGTATTTTTAAGTCTGCGATTTCACTTAAAAGCTTGTTAAGTGCCCCGCTGTTTTGGTGAAAGCTATCGTAGGCTTTTTGTCCAAGTATTTGGCGTGTTTTTGGGTGTTGACTCAGCTCAATTAACGTCTTGCCTAAGTCTTCTACGGATGTCGTAATTTTGAGTGCGCCCTCTTGTGCAAAGGTATCGAACAGCGCTTGTAGGTTACTGTAAAAGGGGCCGGACAGGACGGGCTTCTTGAGTGCCGCAGGTTCTAGGATATTGTGCCCGCCAAAGGGAACTAAACTACCGCCAATAAAGGCGACATCACAACTGGCAAACCAAGTCATGAGTTCACCTGTGGTATCGGCTAGGTAGACTTGAGTCTGTTCGGTAATGGCCTGCTGTTGACTGCGCCGTGCAAGGTTTAAACCTGAATCTTGAATCTGTTGTGCGACTTGGTCAAAGCGATCGGCATGTCGTGGTACTAAAATCAATAAGGGCTGAGGTGTGTTGGCGGGTAGCGCCTGAATGAGCTGTTGGTGTGCTTGCAGCATTAACTGCTCTTCGGATGGTTGGTTGCTTTCTGGATGTGCATGAGTACTGGCAGCGACCCAAATAAAACGATGGTTGAGTTGTTGGCTCTGTTTCCACTCACGGGCTTGTTGCTCTAAGTTGGGCGGTAGGTCGAGATCAAATTTAAGGTTACCAAGGGTTTTGATCTTATTGGGTTGTGCGCCGAGTTGTTGAAAGTAGTTGCTGTCTACAGGAAATTGAGTGGCGATAAGTTCCGTTTGATTGAGGGCGTTTTGAATTATTTCCCCCCCCCATCTTTGATAGGCCAAAAAGGATTTCTCTTTGAGCCTTGCATTGACCAATATAATGGGTATTCCACGGTTTTTGCAGGCTTGATAGAGATTTGGCCAGATTTCTGTTTCCACCATAATCACCAGTTTGGGCTGAATTTGATTGAGAAAACGATTCACCGCAAATGGATAGTCATAAGGAATCATCTGGTGTTGAATGTCAACGGGTGAAAACTGTAAGGCTTGCAGAGCACCTTGTGTCGAACCACTGGTGACGGTTAAAGGCAGTGTTGGATAGGTCTGTTTCAGCCGTGAAAGCAGTGGGAAAATAGAGCGTGTTTCTCCGACGGAAACCGCATGAATCCAAATGCCACCTGTTTGCAAGGGCTGCCGATTAAAGCCAAACCGTGCGCGAAAGCAGTCTTGAATAATGGGGGTGTTTTCGGTGTTGGCCTTCGCTTGTTTTTTGCAACGCTTCCAGCCATGGTAGGCAATAAGGGGCAGGGCAAGATGGGTGATTAAGCGATAGGTCAATAGGTTCATTGAGTGCGCTTACCCGTTTAAATCGTAAATTTGAATCACACCAACCAGTTGTGCACTCTCTTCAACCAATAGCGTGGTAATTTTATGGGTATTCATTAACTCTTCTGCTTCCGTTAAACGCGCTTCAGAAGAGATGGTTTTGGGGTGAACGCCCATGATCTCTTTTGCGGTGAGTGACATAAAGTGTGCGCCGTCTTTTTCCATGTGGCGGCGTAAATCGCCATCGGTAATAATTCCTTTTCCTTGATCCACAATGCATAAACCCAAGCGTCCTTCATTCATGGTGTGAATCACCTCTTTCATCGAGGCATCGCTGCTAATGAGCGGAAGGTTTTTATGGGTCATTTCGTGTTTTACACGGGTCAGTAGCTTGCGTCCTAAGCTGCCTCCGGGGTGAAATCGGGCAAATTCATGGGGCTGGAAATTACGCGCTTCCATTAAGGCGACTGCCAGAGCATCGCCCATTACTAAGGTAGCGGTGGTGGACGAGGTGGGGGCGAGTTGATGCGGACACGCCTCTTTGGGTACGGCAATATTTAAGTGAAAATCGGAGTTTTGTGCCAGAGTAGAGCTGGGGTTGTTGGTCATGGCGATCACGGTGTTGCCATTGTCTTTTAAGAAGGGCATAAGACGAATGACTTCTTCGGTTTCGCCCGAATTAGACAGTGCTAAAAAGACATCTTCTCGGGAGACCATGCCAAGATCGCCATGAAAGGCTTCGCCAGGGTGC
>JALSJT010000112.1 GCA_026989175.1 Thiomicrorhabdus sp.
GATGTCTTTTGGTAAGAGTAAAGCTAAAATGCTGAGTGATGAGCAGATCAAAGTGACTTTGGACGATGTTGCGGGCGCAGATGAAGCGAAGCAGGAAGTGGGTGAAATCGTTGATTTCTTAAGAGACCCTGGTAAATATCAAAGTTTAGGCGGGAATATTCCACGTGGCGTGTTGATGGTCGGCCCGCCAGGAACGGGTAAAACCTTACTGGCAAAAGCGATTGCGGGTGAGGCTAAAGTGCCATTCTTTAGTATTTCAGGTTCAGATTTTGTTGAGATGTTTGTTGGGGTGGGAGCCTCGCGTGTTCGCGATATGTTTGAGCAGGCCAAAGCCCATGCGCCTTGTATTATTTTTATTGATGAAATTGATGCGGTTGGTCGTAGTCGTGGTTCCGGAATGGGCGGTGGTAATGATGAGCGTGAACAGACCTTGAACCAGTTGTTGGTTGAAATGGATGGGTTTGAAGGCAGTGAGGGGGTGATTGTGATTGCTGCAACCAACCGTGCCGATGTTTTGGATTCCGCTTTATTACGCCCTGGCCGTTTTGATCGCCAAGTATCGGTTGGTTTGCCAGATATTAAAGGGCGAGAGCAAATTTTGAAGGTGCATATGCGTAAGGTGCCTTTGGCGGATGATGTTAAGCCTGCTTATATTGCTCGTGGTACCCCAGGATTCTCGGGTGCAGATTTAGCCAACCTAGTGAATGAAGCGGCTCTTTTTGCGGCTCGAAATAATGAAAAGTTAGTGACTCAAAAACACTTTGAGCAAGCCAAAGATAAGATCTTGATGGGGGTTGAGCGTAAAAGCATGATTATGAATGATAAGGAGCGTCGTATGACGGCTTATCATGAAGCGGGTCACGCCATTGTTGGATACTTAGTTCCTGAGCATGATCCTGTGTATAAGGTCAGTATTATGCCGAGAGGGCGTGCTTTAGGAGTTACGATGTATTTACCTGAAGAGGATTCTTATAGTTATAGCAAGCAAAAATTAGAGAGTCAGTTGTCGAGTTTGTACGGTGGGCGTGTTGCCGAAGAGTTGATCTATGGTTCCGATTTGGTGACCACCGGTGCGAGCAATGATATTGAGCGAGCAACCCATATTGCGCGCAATATGGTGACGAAATGGGGCTTGTCTGATAATTTAGGGCCATTGTTGTATGAGGAAGAAGACAATGGCTTTATGGGGAGCTCTCGTAACGCCAATGTGTCCGAAGAGATTTCTAAAGCGATTGATGTAGAGATTCGTAATTTAATCGATCGCAATTATAAACGTGCTCAAGATATTTTAAAGGAGCATGCGGATAAGCTTGAAATTATGACTGAGACATTGATGGAGTTTGAAACCATTGATGCGGCTCAAATTAAAAATATTATGGAAGGTTTGCCGCCTGGAAAACCAAAGGATTGGGAAGATTCTGATGATGAAAGCTCTGATTCAGCAGCAAAAGATGTAGAGAAGAACGCTTCAGCAGAAGTGAAATCTGATGAGGTTGTTTCTGATGACTTGAGTGGTGATGGTGCTTCCGATCAAGGCGAGCCAAAACTACATTAACAAACGTAGTTGTGACAAGAAAACCCCGTTGAAGCGGGGTTTTTTTTTGATTTAGGGTGATGATGTTTAGTATTCAGTCGTTTATCGATGAAAAAAGGCAACAGCAGGAGGGAATGCCTGTTGTGATGGGTATTTTGAATGTAACCCCAGACTCCTTTTCAGATGGAGGTCAATTTGTGAGTTCTTCTGCAGTAGAGCGTCAAGTGCTTTCAATGTTGGCGGCAGGTGCAGATGTGATTGATGTGGGAGGAGAATCAACACGACCCGGTGCTAAAAAGGTGGCTTTGACTGAAGAATTGGAGCGTGTGATTCCCGTTATTGAGTGGATTAAAAAGCGTTTTGATACAGTCATTTCTATTGATACTTACAAGACGGAAGTGATGCAGGAAGCGGTAAATTATGGTGCTCAGCTCATTAATGACGTAAATGCGCTGCAGGCCGATGGTGCTATTGCTGTCGCAGTTAATTCAGGTGTTTCAGTGTGCTTAATGCATAAGCAGGGTGAGTTCTCGAGTATGCAAGAGGCGCCCTTTTATAACGATGTATTGGTGGATGTTCAGGGGTTTTTGTTAGAGCGTGCTCATTGTTGTGAGGCACAAGGCATGGCAAAAAATAAGATTATTTTGGATCCCGGTTTTGGGTTTGGAAAAACCTTGGCGCATAATGAAGAGTTATTTCAAAATTTAGAGGTGCTGACGGCTTTGAGTTATCCCGTCTTGGTTGGTGTTTCAAGAAAGAGAATGATTGCGGATATACTAAATGGTGCTACGGTACTAGAGCGTGTGAGTGGCAGTGTTGCAGCGGCGGTATTGGCAGTATTGAAGGGTGTTAATATGGTTCGTGTACACGATGTTAAAGAGACGGTAGACGCTTTAAACGTAACGATGCGTTTGATCTAGGATGCTTGTTTGTATAAAAGGTGCGAGACTTTTTGCAGCAGAAATCTGGGGGAAAAAATAAAATGAACGGAACGAACGATTTAGGTAGTTAAAATCATGCAAAAAAAATATTTTGGAACAGATGGTATTCGTAATCGTGTGGGTAAAGGCATGATTAGTCCAGATCAAGTACTGAAGTTAGGCTGGGCGACCGGTCGTATCATGAAAGAACGCGGTGAGTCGACTGTTATGATTGGAAAAGATACGCGAATTTCTGGTTACATGTTTGAGTCGGCATTGGAGGCGGGTTTTATTGCAGCAGGGATTGATGTGTTGTTGCTGGGTCCGATGCCAACACCCGCAGTGGCCTATTTAACCCAAACCTTTCATGCGGATGCGGGTATTGTGATCAGCGCTTCACATAACCCGCATTATGATAATGGCATTAAGTTTTTTTCGGCATCGGGCAAGAAAATTAGTGATGAAATTGAATTGGCGATTGAGGATGTTTTTGATCAGCCGATTGAGATTGTACCCTCTGAAATGCTTGGTAAGGCGCGAAGAATCGATGATGCTCCTGGCCGTTATATTGAATTTTGTAAGAGTACCTATTCGGCTAAAAAGAGGTTGGATGGTTTAAAAATTGTATTGGATTGTGCGCATGGTGCAACCTATCATGTTGCCCCTTGTGTTTTTGAGGAGTTGGGTGCTGAGATCATCTCAATTGGTGTCTCGCCTGATGGCTTTAATATTAATCAATCTTGTGGTGCAACAGATTTAGTGGCACTTCAGCAGGCTGTATTGGAGCATAACGCAGATTTAGGTATCGCATTTGATGGTGACGGTGATCGAGTCATGATGGTGGATGAAGAGGGCTTGGTTCTCGATGGCGATGCGATTCTTTATATTTTAGCGACCGCATCAAAAGGTTTGATCACTGCGGTATCTGGTACGGTTATGAGTAATTTAGGGCTGGAAAATGCCTTAAAAGAGAGGGGGGTTGAGTTGCATCGAACCTCAGTAGGCGATCGCTATGTTATGGCATGTTTACTTGAAAATGATTTATGCTTTGGTGCCGAGCCTTCAGGTCATGTGTTATGCCTTAATAAAACCACAACTGGGGATGGTATTGTTGCCGCATTGCAGGTTTTGTCCGTATTGGTTGACTCTGAGCAGAGTTTGGCGCAATTAACGCAATCTTTGGATAGGTATCCTCAAGTGTTAAAAAATATTCCTGTTGAAAGTGCACAGGGTTTGGATGAGAATATCTCTCTTCAAGAGAGGGTTGCATTTTTTGAGGGCGAGATGGGGGATGAAGGGCGAATTTTGATTCGTGCATCAGGAACCGAACCTTTGATTCGAGTGATGGTTGAGGGGAAAGAGGTGGAATTGGTTGAAAAAGTAGCCGTTGAATTAGCTAATTTGGTTAAATCAGAATTTTCTTAAAATTTCAATGTTGTTTTTATACGAATAACCCGCTAATATTGTGAAACTTTTGTGTCGGAGAATATCAATGAGAAAACCATTTGTTGCAGGTAACTGGAAAATGCATGGTTCAAAAGCCTTTATTTTGAACTTAGTTACAGGGTTAAATTCTAAGGCGAGTGAGCTTAAGGGTGTTGATGTGGCTGTTTGTCCACCGTCACTTTATATTGATTTTACCAAACGTAGTTTATCGACGGATACGATTGCGATAGGCGCTCAGAATATGGCTGAAGAACCACACCAAGGTGCTTTTACTGGTGAAGGATCTGCAATGATGTTGAAAGACCTTGGTTGTCGTTACGTTATTTTAGGTCACTCTGAACGTCGTGCGATCTATGGTGAGACAAATTCTGAGGTGGCGAATAAAGTTCGAGTCGCTCTGGAAACTGGAATTATTCCTATTTTATGTGTCGGTGAAACGCTTGAGCAAAGAGAGACTGGCGTGATGGAGTCGGTTATTTCAGAGCAACTTGATACGGTTTTAGAGTTGGTTGGTATTGCTGCTTTTAAGAGTGTTGTCATCGCCTATGAGCCTGTTTGGGCGATTGGTACGGGTGTAACGGCTTCTCCACAGCAAGCGCAGGACGTACACGCATTTATTCGATCTAAGTTAGCGAACTTGGATGCAGATATTGCAGAAAATATTATTATTCAGTATGGCGGCAGTGTTAAGCCGGGTAATGCAAAAGAATTATTTGGACAACCTGATATTGATGGGGGTCTAATTGGTGGTGCATCGCTTGATGCAGATGACTTTATCGCAATTTGTAAGGCGGCGGAAATTTAATGTTTGAGATTATTTTAACAGTGCATATTATCATTGCATTTTTATTGATTATTTTGGTGCTGTTACAGCACGGTAAAGGCGCGGATGCTGGCGCTAACTTTGGTGGAGGAGGTTCTTCTCAGTCCGTGTTTGGGAGTGGTGGAACGGCTACGTTTTTATCGAGACTGACGGCCGTTGTTGCAACACTTTTCTTTGTGACAAGTTTGACATTGGCTTACCTTGCCAGCCAGCAAGCAAAGGGCTATCAAAGTGTGGCAAAAGAAGCGATTGAAAGTAAAGTGACTGAAAACCCTGATGTACCCGTTATTCCTAATAACTAAATAACTAACGTTTTTTAGAGCTGTTTGTTTAGCAAGTAGTTCAAATTATTATGCCGATGTGGTGAAATTGGTAGACACGCTATCTTGAGGGGGTAGTGGCGCAAGCTGTGCCGGTTCGACTCCGGCCATCGGCACCATATTCAATGCGATTGTATTACTTAGTATTGCAATCGTTTTATTGCAATGACTCACGGAGTTGTTGTTATGTAGTGTAGCTGTTCAGGTTTCCCTGAGATTTGTTGGTTTTAATGTGAAAAAAGTGGATTTACAACTGTAATTTTTCACTTTAGAGCAGAAAGTGACATCTTTTTAGGGGGCTTGAGTCGTTACCCGTTTATTTAATGCTAGACGAGGTCAACACCCATGCTAGAAAATTATCTTCCCGTCCTAGTCTTTATCGTACTAGGTGCATTGTTTGGCGTAGGTCCAATTTTGATTGGATATTTGATGGGGCCACAAAAGCCTGATTCTGAGAAAAACTCACCCTATGAGTGTGGGTTTGAAGCCTTTGAAGATTCGCGAATGAAATTTGATGTTCGGTTTTACCTTGTCGCCATCTTGTTCATTATTTTTGATTTAGAAATTGCCTTTTTATTTCCTTGGGCAGTATCTCTTGATGAAATTGGAACCTTTGGTTTACTTGCGATGGGTATTTTCTTATTACTTTTGGTGGTTGGTTTTATATACGAGTGGAGAAAAGGAGCGCTTGAATGGGAGTAGAAGGCGTTTTAAAAGAGGGCGTTGTAACGACCTCTGCGGATAAGCTAATTAACTGGGCGCGAACAGGTTCTCTTTGGCCGATGACTTTTGGTCTGGCTTGTTGTGCGGTAGAGATGATGCATGCAGGAGCCTCTCGTTATGACTTGGATCGTTTTGGAATTATTTTTCGTCCAAGTCCTCGCCAATCCGATGTGATGGTCGTTGCGGGAACATTGGTGAATAAAATGGCGCCAGCACTACGTAAGGTTTATGATCAGATGGCTGAGCCACGTTGGGTTATTTCAATGGGCTCGTGTGCAAATGGCGGAGGGTATTATCATTACTCTTACGCGGTTGTTCGAGGTTGTGACCGTATTGTTCCTGTTGATGTGTATGTGCCAGGTTGTCCGCCAACGGCAGAGGCATTATTGTATGGAATTATTCAATTACAAAACAAAATTAAACGTACCAATACCATTGCGCGTTAACCTTAGAACGATAGAGTACTTTTACTATGAAACAGTCTGTACTAAATTTACAAAATAATATTGCTGAGGCGCTAGGTTCCAATGTGCTTTCCTCAGAGATTTGTTTTGATGAGCTCACGATTGAGCTCTCTCCATCCACGGCAGTGTCTGACTTTCAGACGCTAAAAGACTCGTTGGGGTTTGAGCAGCTAATCGACCTTTGTGGGATTGATTATCTGGATTATGGTTTGGCGAATTGGGAGACCATGACTGCGGTTAATTCTGGCTTCAGTCGCGGTGTATTTGATTTTGAACAAGATGAGTCGAATGATGCGTTGGACATGAAGCGACGTTTTGCGGTGGTTTACCATCTTTTATCTATTCAAAACAACCTTCGTGTTCGAGTGAAGGTTTATCCGGAATCAACTACCATGCCTATCGTAGATAGTGTGATGGATGTTTGGAATTGTGCCAACTGGTTTGAACGTGAAGCGTTTGATCTGTTTGGTATTCTCTTTAAAGGGCATCCTGATCTACGCCGAATATTGACCGATTATGGCTTTATTGGTCACCCGCTGAGAAAAGATTTCCCATTAACAGGGCATGTTGAAATGCGCTACGACATTGAGAAAGGTCGAGTGGTGTATGAACCTGTCACGATTGAAAATAGAGTCAATGTTCCAAGAGTGATTCGTAAACAGTCACCTGAAAACGTGTAATTAGGAATAAGAAATGCCTGAAATTCGTAACTATACCCTTAACTTTGGTCCTCAGCATCCTTCTGCGCATGGTGTATTGCGTTTAGTTTTGGAGTTAGATGGTGAGACGATTGTTCGTTCTGATCCTCATATTGGCTTACTGCATCGTGGTACAGAAAAACTGATCGAGTATAAGCCATATAACCAGTCGATTGGTTATATGGATCGTCTTGATTATGTTTCGATGCTGAGTAATGAACATGCCTATGTAATGGGTATTGAGAAAATGCTGGGAATTGAAGTTCCTGAGCGTGCGCAATATATTCGAGTGATGTTTGATGAAATTACACGAATTTTAAACCACCTGATGTGGCTTGGTGCGCATGCGCTTGATATCGGTGCCATGACAGTTTTCTTATATGCCTTTAGAGAGCGTGAAGACCTGATGGATTGTTATGAAGCGGTTTCTGGTGCACGTATGCATGCAACCTATTACCGTCCCGGCGGTGTCTATCGTGACCTGCCTGATACTATGGCAAAAAACCTAGAGTCTAAGTGGCACTCTGGTGAAAAGTTGAATAAGTTAAACAAAGACAGAGAAGGCTCTTTACTGGACTTTATTGAAGCCTTTACCGTGCGTTTTCCTAACTATGTCGATGAGTACGAAACCTTATTAACGGATAATCGTATTTGGAAGCAACGTACGGTTGATATTGGAATTGTCTCTCCTGAAAGAGCGTTGCAACTTGGTTTTACGGGACCAATGTTACGTGGTTCGGGTATCGCATGGGATCTACGGCGCAAACAACCTTATGAAGTCTATGATAAATTGGATTTTGATATCCCTGTCGGAAAGACAGGCGACTGTTACGATCGATACTTAGTACGTATTGCAGAAATGCGTGAGTCAAATAAAATTATTAAGCAGTGTGTTGATTGGTTGAAAGTGAATCCTGGTGCGGTTATGTCGGATGATCATAAGGTTGCGCCACCGCAACGTGAAGATGCGAAGTCCAATATGGAAGCGTTGATTCATCATTTTAAACTGTTTTCAGAAGGGTATTCGGTGCCAGCAGGTGAGGCTTATACCGCTGTGGAACATCCTAAAGGGGAATTTGGGATCTATATGGTCTCGGATGGTGCGAATAAACCTTATCGTTTAAAAGTTCGTGCGCCTGGTTTTGCACATTTGGCTTCACTGGATGAGATGGTTAAAGGGCACATGATTGCAGATGTGGTTGCAATTATTGGTACGCAAGATATTGTTTTTGGAGAGGTAGATCGATGAGTTCGACAGTCAGCAATGAAGCAAACTTTATTCAAGGGGATGTCAAAGCGCGTATAGATCGCTGGATCGCTAACTACCCTGAAGATCAAAAACAATCGGCTACCATGGCGGCTTTACGCATTGTTCAAGAGGTAAATGGCGGTCATTTAACGACAGACTTAATGAATCAAATTGCCGATTACTTAGAGATTCCTCCTATTTCTGTTTACGAAGTCGCGACGTTTTACTCTAATTACGAACACCAGCCCGTTGGTAAGTTTAACTTATGTGTTTGCACCAGCATCTCTTGTATGCTGCGTGGCAGTGAGGAGATTCTTGAGTACCTAGAAAAGAAATTAGGTGTTAAACCAGGTGAAATTACCGAAGATGGTCGCTTTTCAATTAAAAAAGTAGAGTGCTTAGGCGCTTGTGGCGGTGCACCCATGATGCAGGTCGGCAAAGTGTATTATGAGGATCTTACAGAGTCTTCGCTTGATAAAATTCTAGACGGTATGGAGTAATACAATGGCTGTACAAAATGAAAATTGTTTCCGTCTAAATCACCTAGATAACTCATGGGATATTGATGTTTATATCGCAAACGGTGGTTATGAAGTTTGGAAAAAGGTTTTAGCAGGTGAGTTAGAACCAGCAGAAATTATTGAAGAGGTAAAAACCTCTAATATTCGTGGTCGAGGCGGAGCTGGATTTCCAACCGGCTTAAAGTGGAGCTTTATGAACCGCTTTGCACCAGGGCAAAAATACATCGTATGTAATTCAGATGAAGGCGAGCCTGGAACCTTTAAAGACAGGGATATCTTGCGTTATAACCCGCATGCTTTAGTCGAAGGAATGATGATTGCTGGATATGTCATCGGTGCTTCATCAGGCTATAACTATATCCGTGGTGAATTTTGGGAGCCTTATAAACGCTTTACCAATGCGATTAATCAGGCACGTGAAGCAGGGCTTTTAGGTTCGAATATCCTTGATTCTGGTTATGATTTTGATCTGTTTGCTCATCTTGGTGCAGGGGCTTATATTTGTGGTGAAGAGACTGCATTGATTGAGTCAATTGAAGGCAAAAAAGGTCAGCCACGATTCAAACCGCCTTTTCCTGCAAGCTACGGTCTTTATGGAAGACCAACAACCATTAATAATACAGAGACCTTAGCTTCTATTCCGATGATTTTAGCCAAAGGTGGCGAATGGTTTAATGACCTAGGTGTACCGAATGCGGGGGGGACAAAGTGCTATTCGGTTTCGGGGCATGTGAATAATCCCGGAAACTTTGAAGTGAGAATGGGGACACCATTTAAAGAAGTTTTAGAGCTAGCAGGCGGTATTTGGAAAGGACGCAAGTTGAAAGCGGTTATTCCTGGTGGAGCATCAACAGCGATACTTCCTGCGGAAGATGCGATGGCGATGAATATGGATTATGACTCGATTGCCAAAGCAGGTTCTTTTCTTGGTGCTGGCTCGATTATCATCATGGACGATCAAACGGATATTGTGAAGGTTATTGAGAACCTAAGCCACTTCTACTGGGATGAATCGTGTGGACAGTGTTCCCCTTGTCGTGAAGGTACCGGCTGGTTGTATCGAGTGGTAAAACGTATTCGTGCGGGTCAAGGTCGACCTGAAGACATTGAGGCGTTGAAAGATGTTTCCGGAAAAATCATGGGGAATGTTATCTGTGGTTTGGGTGATGCCGCAACCATTGCGTTAACCAGTGCGTTAAAACATTATGAGCATGAATTTGTCCATTATATTGAACATGGTTGCAGTATTTACGATCGTAGCGAATGAGTAATAAGCTTCTGTAAAATGTAGTGTGAAATTATTAAGCCAATCAGAAAACTTAGGTTAAAGAATTATGGTAAAAGTTGAGATAAACGGACAAGTTATTGAGGCACATGAAGGTGACATGTTAATTGATGTTGCGGATGATGCTCAGATTATGATTCCCCGTTTTTGTTACCACAAAAAATTGTCCATTGCGGCAAACTGTCGTATGTGCCTTGTTGAAGTTGAGGGTGCTTGGAAAGCATTACCAGCTTGTGCAACGCCTGTTACCGATGGGATGAAAGTTCATACAAAGTCTGCAAAAGCGATTGCTGCACAAAAGTCCGTTATGGAGTTCTTGTTGATTAATCATCCTCTTGACTGTCCTATTTGTGATCAAGGTGGAGAGTGTGAACTACAAGATGTTGCGATGGAGTATGGTGATGATGTTTCGCGTTATTCTGAAGGGAAGCGTGTCGTTGCCGATCGCGATGCGGGTTCGTTAATTAAGACAGATATGACGCGTTGTATTCACTGCACACGTTGTGTTCGTTTTGGCCAAGAAATTGCAGGAATGAAAGAGTTAGGTGCCACTGGGCGTAGTGAGTGGATGTCTATTGGAACCTATATTGAGAAATCGATTACTTCTGAAATGTCGGGTAATATGATTGATCTATGCCCAGTCGGTGCGTTAACGTCTAAGCCTTTTCGATATACGGCTCGTCCTTGGGAGCTTAAGTCTCATGCCTCGATTGCGGCACATGACAGTATGGGTTCCAACGTTCAGGTTCATACCAAAAATAATCAAGTGAAAAGAGTCGTGCCACGTAGCAATGAAGCGATTAATGAAGTCTGGCTTTCTGATCGCGACCGTTTTTCTTATGAAGGACTGAATTCAGAAGACCGATTAACGCAACCGATGGTAAAAGAGAATGGCCAGTGGGTTGAAGTTGATTGGGAGACCGCATTACAAGCGACGGTTGAAGGGTTGCAAGCAACGTTGAATGCCAAACAAGAAGTGGGCGTTTTGGCCTCAGCGAATTCAACACTTGAAGAGTTGCACTTATTGCAAAAATTAGCGCGTGGTTTGAAGATTGAAAATATTGATTTCCGTCATCGTCAAGCCGATTTTTCATTAGATAAAGTCGGATTTAATACGCCGTTATTAACACAAGAGATTGCTGACGTAGAAAAAGCGAATGCTATTTTGATTGTGGGCTCTTTTCTGAGAAAGGAACTACCCATTTTGAATCACCGTATTCGTAAAGCGGTGATCTCAAATAATGCCACAGCGATTGTCGTAAACCCAGAAGTCTTAGAATTTAATTTTAAAGTGACGAATGTACACTCAGAATTCGGCATGGTTTCTGAACTCGCAGGCATTACTCGAGCGGTATTGGCGCTTGCGAATGAAAGCGCACAAGATCAATTAGCAACCATTGAGCCAACGGATGCACAAAAAGCCATTGCACAAAAACTGTTTGATGCTAAAAATGTCAGTATTATGGTTGGACAAATCAGTCAAATGCACTCTGATTTTACCGTTATTCAAGTCTTAACCGCACTGATCGCGAAACATACCACTGCAAAATTGAATATTTTACCGCTTGCTGCTAATGAGGTGGGTGCACATTTAGTGAATGTGTTGCCTAGGTCTGGTAAAAATAGTTTAGAGATGATTTCGAGTGAGTTAAGCGCTTATATTAATGTAAATATTGAGCCAGAGGCCGACTTTACTGAGAGTGAAAAAGCGATTGCAGCAATGAAAAAAGCAAACTTTGTGGTAAGTTTGACCGCATTTGACAGTGAAATTCAACGAGATTATGCGAATGTTTTACTGCCGATTGCGGCGTTTGCTGAAACGGCGGGCACCTTTGTGAATGCCACGGGACTTAAACAGTCTTTTAAAATGGCTGTAGAGCCTCAGGGTGATGCAAAAGCGGCATGGAAAATTCTTCGAGTTTTAGGCAATATGTTTAATTTAGAAGGCTTTGACTACACGCACACAAACGAAGTGTTACGGGAGGTGTTGGATAATCAAGCAACACAAATTGATCTCACATCTGTTTCGTACCAGTTGCCGAGCAATAATGACAAACTCGTTACACTTGTTTCTCCTTATGCAATGGATGCTTTGGTTCGCCGAGCACCTTCTTTACAAGCGACACCTGATGCAGATGCCGCCATTATGGGTAGAGGATAATATTGATGTTTGATGCACTCCAAGCTTTTTTATCAACTTTCTTATTTGATTGGTTGGCGATTTTAATTACATTGGTGATTCAAACCGTTGTCGTGGTCTTACCCATTATGCTCGTGGTTGCATGGTTGACCTATGCGGAGCGTAAAGTCATTGGCTTTATGCAAGTTCGAATGGGACCAAACCGTGTAGGGCCTTTGGGGCTGTTACAACCCATTGCCGATGCGTTAAAGCTGATGACCAAAGAGGTGATCTTTCCAGATCAAGCCAATAAATATCTGTTTATCATTGCGCCAATTTTGGCACTCGCTCCTGCGGTAGCCGCGTGGGCGGTCATCCCTTTTGGGGATGGCATGGTGGTCGCAGACGTTAATGCAGGGTTGTTGTATATCTTAGCGGTTACTTCTATTATCGTATACGGAACCATTGTTGCGGGTTGGGCGTCTAACTCTAAGTATGCTTTTTTAGGTGCTTTACGTGGTTCGGCACAAAAAATATCCTATGAAATTGCAATGGGCTTTGCGCTCGTAACGGTACTGATGATTGCGGGTAGCATGAACCTGACCGACATTGTAAATGGTCAGCAAGGTGGAATGCTTAATTGGTATTTGCTGCCTTTATTACCGATGTTTTTTGTCTACTTTATTTCTGGGCTTGCTGAAACCAACCGAACGCCGTTTGATGTTATTGAAGGGGAAGCTGAAATTGTAGCTGGTTTCCATGTCGACTACTCAGGAATGACTTTCGGGGTCTTCATGTTGGCAGAATATGCCATGATGATTTTGATCTCATTTATGACTGCGATTATGTTCTTGGGCGGTTGGTTATCTCCTTTTGAAGGGATTCCAGTGCTTGAGTCACTGTTCTCATGGGTTCCACAGCTCGGTTGGCTTGCATTTAAAGTGTCATTACTATTGTTCGTATTCTTATGGTTACGTGCTACTTTCCCAAGATACCGTTATGACCAGTTAATGCGTCTAGGTTGGAAGGTTCTAATTCCTTTAACCATTCTTTGGGTATTTGTTGTAGGTGCAATGAAATACTTTAGTTTTGGTCCTTGGTTTAATTAATTTAGAGGGTAACATGGGTAAATTTTTAAAACATCAAATCAAAACATGGGGCCTAACTGAGTTGTTCAAGGGGCTCAGTGTAACGGGTAAATACTTCTTTAAAAAGAAAATAACAGTACGTTATCCAGAAGAAAAAACGCCAATTTCACCAAGGTTTCGTGGACATCATGCCTTGCGACGTTATGAAAATGGCGAAGAACGCTGTATCGCTTGTAAGTTGTGTGAAGCGGTTTGTCCGGCAAACGCGATTACCATTGAATCAGAAGAGCGTGATGATGGTTCCAGACGAACAACGCAATATGATATCGATATGTTTAAGTGTATTTATTGTGGTTTTTGCGAAGAAGCGTGTCCGGTTGATGCGATTGTTGAAACGAGAGTTTTTGAATATGCGTTTCATGAACGAGGACCACATATCCAAACAAAGGATAAGTTACTGGCCTTTGGAGATAAACACGAACCTCAAATCGCTGCCGATCGTGCAGTTGATTCGAAATACCGATAATAGAGTGAATTAATATGACATTTGAATTATTTATATTTTATTTACTGGCCACGATTGCAAGCGTCTCTGGTTTGATGATGATTACCATCAAAGATCCGGTTAAAGCCGCGTTATGGTTAGTGTTAGCATTTATTGCAACGGCTGGCGTTTGGATTACTGCTCAAGCGGAGTTTTTAGGACTGGTATTAATCCTCGTTTATGTTGGGGCGGTGATGGTTCTCTTCTTATTTGTTGTGATGATGTTGGACATTAATCTTTCGATTATGAAAGAGGGCTTTACCAAATACCTACCCATTGGCGGTATGGTCATCGTATTAATTGCTGCAATGATGTACTTGGTATTAGGGCCTAATAATTTTGGATTAGAGGTGACTGGTAATCCTGTAATACATCCCGCAGACTACAGTAATACTAAGGCCATCGGGTTAGAACTGTATACGGTTCATGCGTATGCCTTTATTTTAGCTGCGGTATTGTTGTTACTTGGTATTGTAGCGGCAATTACGCTTGTATTACGCCGTAGACCAACGGGTGAAGTACGTCATCAAAGCATTGACAAACAGGTTAAAACACAAGCCTCTGAGCGTTTTGAAATGGTCAAAATGAAATCAGAATCTGAAGAACCCATTAAGCCAAAAGAGGAGGAAGACAAATGATTGCTTTATCGGATTATCTAATTTTTGGCGCAATACTTTTTATTATTAGTATGGCGGGTATATTCTTAAATAGAAAAAATGTCATTGTACTGTTAATGGCGATTGAGTTATTACTCTTGGCCGTTAATACCAACTTGGTGGCTTTTT
Source organism: Thiomicrorhabdus sp. (assembly GCA_026989175.1). Lineage (GTDB taxonomy): Bacteria > Pseudomonadota > Gammaproteobacteria > Thiomicrospirales > Thiomicrospiraceae > Thiomicrorhabdus. Next base: position 14,520 of record JALSJT010000112.1, read on the forward strand.
CGCACTTCCATAATGATGTAATAGGGCAGACTTTTGTCTTCTTTATTCTAACGGTAGCTGCCGCAGAGGCGGCGATTGGGTTAGCGATTATTGTATTGGTTTTCCGTAAACGTAAGAGCATCAACGTTGATGATCTTGGCACACTTAAGGGGTAGTTGATTAATGTTACATACGATTTTAACTTTAATTCTTATTTCTCCCTTAATTGGTGCAGCGATTGCTGGACTATTAGGCAGACAGATTGGACGAAAAGGCGCGCAAGCCGTTACCATTTTAGGGGTGACGATTTCTATGGTGCTTTCTGCCTATGTCTTTAATGCCTTTGTATTAAATACGTCAGAAGCCTATAACGCCAGTTTGTATACTTGGATGGTCAGTGATGGTATCCGTTTTGAAATTGGATTCATGATTGATGAACTATCCGCCACCATGATGTTGTTGGTGACGTTTGTTTCGTTGATGGTTCATATTTATACCGTAGGGTACATGGCTCATGATGAAGATTATGATGACGATGATCCTTACTTCCAACGTTTCTTTAGTTATATTTCACTGTTTACCTTCTCAATGCTTTCATTGGTGATGGCGAATAACTTCTTGCAACTGTTCTTTGGTTGGGAAGCGGTAGGATTGGTCTCTTATCTCTTGATTGGTTTCTACATGAAACGTGAGTCAGCCATTCAAGCGAACTTGAAAGCTTTCTTGGTAAACCGAGTAGGGGATTTCGGCTTTATTTTAGGAATCGCACTGGTCTTTGTCTATTTTAATACCATGGATTACAACGAGTTTTTTGCCCAACTTTCTGCCAATGGTGATGTGATGATTGAGATCATTCCAGGCGTAGAGTGGTCAATGATTACCTTAATGTTGCTTCTACTGTTTGTGGGTGCAATGGGTAAATCGGCACAAATGCCACTGCATGTTTGGCTCCCCGAATCGATGGAAGGTCCAACCCCTATTTCAGCCTTAATTCATGCAGCAACGATGGTCACCGCAGGGGTCTTTATGATCGCCCGCTTATCGCCCGCATTTGAAATGTCTGAAATGGCACTGAGTGTCATCTTAATTATTGGAGCATCTACCGCCTTTATGATGGGGTTGTTAGGTCTCATTCAAGACGATATCAAACGGGTGATTGCTTACTCAACGCTTTCTCAATTAGGCTTTATGATTGCCGCAATGGGGGCTTCGGCTTATGCTGCAGGGATGTTTCATGTATTAACACACGGTTTCTTTAAAGCGTTGTTATTCTTAGCTGCTGGTTCGGTTATTATTGCGATGCACCATAAACAAAATATTCGTGAGATGGGAGGCTTGTATAAATACATGCCAATTACCTATGCAGCGATGTTGATAGGCTCTTTAGCGCTGATTGGTTTCCCAGGCTTCTCTGGATTCTTCTCAAAAGACAGTATATTGTTGTCGTTAGGTGCCTCAGAACGATTTGGCTCCAGTTTTGCCTATGTCTTGTTAATGGCAGGGGTGTTTGTTACTGCATTCTATAGCTTCCGTATGTTCTTTTTAGTGTTCCATGGTAAAGAGAGCGAATATGTGAAAACCCATAAGATTAAAGAGTCGCCATGGGTCGTTACAGTACCGTTGATGTTGTTAGCGATTCCAGCAGCGTTTATGGGCTGGCCAATGATTACGCCAATGTTAAACGGTGAGTATTTTGGTAATGCAATTCAAATATTGCCACAAAATGATGTGATGTTATCGGTGTATAACAACTACTTCCAAGGCACGCTAGCGTTAGTCATCGATGGCTTTATGACGTTACCTGTTATTTTGGCGCTGTCGGGAGTTTTCATGGCTTGGTTAATGTACATTAAAGTTCCTAGTCTTCCTGTTAAACTGAAAAAAATGTGCCCGCGTGGTTTCTATGTTCTTGACAGTGCTTACGGGTTTGATCGCTTGAATGACATTGTATTTGTTGACGGCAGTCGTAAATTGAGTCACTTCTTTACCAAATCAATTGATATCAAATTGATTGATAAAGGAATGGTCACAAGAACCGTTACGGCGATTGAAAATGCGGGACAAGCGTTGCGTTTAACGCAAACGGGTTATATGTATCACTATGCATTTACAATGATTGTTGGCTTACTGGCGATGCTAGTTTGGGCTATTTTGTAATTTAAAGAATAAGGAAATGGATTTCATGCTTACAGGCTTTCCAATTTTAAGCACATTAATTTGGCTTCCAATTGTTGGTGGTTTACTCGTGCTATTTGCAGGGCGTAACAATCCTACACTCGCAAAATGGTTGTCATTATTCACCGTTGGATTAACATTTATTCTTTCAATTCCATTATGGAC
>JALSJT010000113.1 GCA_026989175.1 Thiomicrorhabdus sp.
ACCAAAATATTTTCAAATACCGCAGACATTAACTGGCTCTCTGCGGCACGTTTTTTTCTGTTTGGTGCCCGAGATATTTGGTTTGTGGTGGGCTTACCCGTCTTTCTCTTTTCGGTTTTAGAGTGGCGAGTGACTGAAATAGGCGCCTTTTTAGCAGTTTGGGTCATTCTGTATGGCATTGTACAGTCATTGGTGCCGGCGATATTACGAGGCCACCAGCCCAATGAAAATACCGCAAAGCTTTGGGCATTTATTTTAGTTCTGATTCCTGCCGCAATGGCGCTTTCGTTACAACAGAGCCTAGACCCAAGTTATGTCATTATCATTGGACTGACCTTTTTTGGCGTGGTGTTTGCCATTAATTCCGCCGTGCACTCCTATTTGATTGTCTCATGGTCTGAACACGATAACGTTTCAATGAATGTTGGCTTTTATTACATGGCCAATGCAGGCGGGCGATTAACAGGTACCGTGCTGTCAGGTTGGGTATACCAAACGCAAGGGTTAGAAGGGTGTTTATGGTGGTCGGCTGGGTTTGTCTTGATGGCTGGGTTGCTCTCGTTGGGGTTAAAAAATCAAAACAGAGAGGGGGGGGAGAAAATTTAAGAAGACTGCATTTTCTACTAAAGTATCGTATTAGTGAGTAGAATAGTATGGTTTTTTAGTATGTAAAGAGACCTTTGCACGAAAGGATGCACAGATAAAAAAGGCTGAAATATGCCTGATTTTTGTTGAAAATCTTGCGAATACCTAGGTATTCCCTGCAATTTCCGCCTCAATCAGCCACATTTCCTCTCTTTTTTCTCTTGCGCCCCTCTCGTGCAAAGGTCTCGTAAAGTGATTTGAAATTATGAAACACCAGCTTGCTGTTGCCATGTCAATTATCAATAAAGTGAAGTTACCGCATATTCCGAATGAAGTGACGCGACTTCAAGATGAGTCGCTTAAGCCTGATCCAGACGTGGTTGTGGTGGCAGAGTGTATTGGTCGTAACCCAAAACTGTTAACTAAGTTCTTGGCGGTTGCTTCTTTGATGAGTAAAAAAGAGATTACGACAGCACGGCAAGCAGTCTCTATTTTAGGAACCAAAGGTGTATTTACTGTTTTTTTTTCAAGTGCCATTGAGTTTACGTTTCAAGCCACGGGAGATAGTGCTCTGATTGTGAATCATGCGATTAAAATTGCGACTGCGATGGCAGATCTATCTGGACGTTGTAAAGGCCTTAGAAGTAGTGATGCTTATCTGTTTGGTCTGTTGTATAACGTGGGGTACATTGTTTTAAACAGCTATGACCCTAAATCTTATAAAGCGTGTTATTTAACCAGTTTAATGACCCCTTCGCAGTCTCAAGCCAAAGAGCTGGAGATGTACAATACTACCAGTAGTTATATTGGCGTCTATGTCGCCAAAAAGTGGCGGGTTAAAAACTCTATTTACAGTGGCATTTTATTTCAACAAGACAATGTTAAAAAGTGCCCGAAAGGTGAGAACTTTGCCTATGAAATGATTAACTTGTTGAGTATCGCACGTGCGATTGTCGCTGAGACGGAAGAAGCACGTTATATTACAGAAGAAGTTCGTTCCAATGCAGCAAGTGCAATGAAACGATTAAGCATTAGTAATGTGGACTATATAAGAGCGCAACGAAAAGTGAAGCAATTTACCAAAGATTTAGAGTCCTTTCCTGAAGATTTTATTGAGGAAGAATCCTGAATCTTTTAATAAGAGACCTTTGTACGAGAGCTAGCTATTCGCAAGATTTTCAACAAAAATCAGGCGTATTTCAGCCTTTTTTATACCCTGAGGGTACCCTCTCTTGAGCACGCTCAATTCACCTTGTCTGTACATCCTCTCGTGAAAAGATCTTAATAAGACGATAACGCCATTACCGCATCCATCTCAACATCCGTGCCTTTCGGCAGCTCTTTTACACCTACGGCCGCACGGGCAGGATAGGGCTGTTCAAAGTATTGCGCCATAATCTCGTTTACCGTGGCAAAGTGGCTTAAGTCGGTTAAAAAGATATTGAGCTTTGCAATGTCTTGCAAAGAACCGCCCGCCGCTTCACAAACTGCCGTTAGGTTTTTAAACACCTGATGAATGCGCTCTGCAATATCGCCCTCTTTCAGCTCCATGGTTTCAGGAATAAGGGCAATTTGTCCTGATAGATAGACGGTATTTTTGATACGAACCGCTTGAGAGTACGTACCAATGGCTTGTGGTGCATTTGGGGTTGAGATAACTTCGCGCATGGTTTTCTTCCTTTTAGATACGATGAATTTTTTCAACAATCGGGAGCTGTTTTAAACGACGCATCACCTGTGCTAAGTGTACACGGTTACGCACATTAATGACAAAGTACATTAGGCTATAACTCTCATCTTTATCTTCTGAACGCACTCGCTCAATATCGGTACTGGTTTTTGCAATTTCATTGGCGACTGTCGCAAGAACACCACGTTGGTTCGCAGTTTCAAGTTGTAGCTCGGCTAAATAGGTTCCTTCTGGGTTGGGTTCCCAGTTTACGTCTAAGCATTTTTCAGAGAGGTTTTTAATCTTTTTGACAT
>JALSJT010000114.1 GCA_026989175.1 Thiomicrorhabdus sp.
CTATTTACTAAAAATAAGTAAGCCAAATGGTGGAGCTAAGCGGGATCGAACCGCTGACCTCAACACTGCCAGTGTTGCGCTCTCCCAGCTGAGCTATAGCCCCTCGAGCTGATGGGGCGTATTATATAGAGTTGAGGTTTTGCGTCAAGCCTTAATTTAAAAAAACTAACCTCTTTTGGTGATAATTTTTTAAAGACGCGCTAAGTGATTGTTTTTCATTATTTATACCCAAACGGCTTGAAAATAGAGTTTGGGTATCGTCGATAAATTAACCCTGCTTACGCGCTTCAATAAACTTAAGTGCCATTTGAATCCGTTGTATACAGCGCGTTTTTCCAATCAACTCCGCCGTCGCATCAATCGCGGGAGACTGCCCTCCTCCTGTAATCGCAACACGTAAAGGCATTCCTACTTTACCCATACCTACCTCTAATGCTTCGGCGGTGGCATTAATTTCCGCATGAATTGCTTCGGCTGTCCATGTATCTAAAGCTTCAAGTTTTGCTAACAACGTGGTTAACGCCTCTTCGGCGACGGGTCTTAAGTGTTTTTTAGCGGCATTGGCATCAAAGGCTTCAAAGTCTTGATAAAAATAGACCGCCCCTTGTGCCATCTCAATTAAGGTTTTGGCACGATCTCTTAATAGATCAGTTACCTTCACTAACTCTGGTCCTTGTGATAGGTCACAACCCAACTCTGCCATAAAAGGGGCAACATAACGCGCTAAGTGTTCTGGGCAAGCGGCTTTAATGTGTTGTTCGTTGACCCACATTAATTTTGTGTGGTCAAAGGTAGAGGGGGAACTGTTCACGGCATTTAAATCAAAATACTCTGCCATCTCATCCATGCTAAAAATTTCTTGATCACCATGCGACCAGCCTAAACGTACCAAATAGTTCAGCAGTGCTTCGGGTAGAAAGCCCTGCTCTTTATATTGTAGAACACTGACGGCACCATGACGTTTAGAGAGACGACTGCCATCTTCGCCCAACACCATTGGAATATGGGCAAACTTAGGTACTTCGGCACCAATGGCATTATATAAGTTGATTTGGCGTGGCGTATTATTGAGGTGATCGTCACCACGAATAACATGGGTCATGCCCATATCCCAGTCATCGACCACTACCGTCAAGTTATACGTGGGCGTGCCATCCGAACGCGCAATAATTAAATCGTCCAACTCTTTATTGGCGACCACGACCGGACCTTTGACCAAATCATCAATCACCACTTCACCGTCCAGTGGGTTTTTAAAACGAATAACGGGTTTAACGCCCGCGGGTGGTTCACCGGTAAAGTCACGATAGCGACCGTCATAACGTGGTTTTTCGCCTGCTGCTTTTTGCGCTTCACGCATGGTATCCAACTCTTCTGGCGTGGCGTAACAATAGTAAGCCAACCCTTTATCAAACAGGGTTTGAATAACCTCTTCATAACGTTCAAAACGATGCGTTTGATAGATAGGGCCACGATCATAATCCAATCCCAACCAACTCATTCCTTCTAAGATGGCGTTAACCGATGCTTCTGAAGAACGTTCTAAATCGGTATCTTCAATTCTTAACGTAAATTCCCCCCCCATACGTTTGGCATACAACCAAGAATAAAGTGCGGTTCTGACACCACCAATATGTAAATAACCAGTTGGGCTAGGGGCAAAACGAGTACGAATCACAGAAGGCTCCATAATATTAAATAATAAAAAACAAACATTATAACCCGAATCCCTCTGACCTTATCTCAAGAAACACTCTATAATTTGCCTCATTGAAAATAAAAATGTGTACGCTATATGAAAAACGCTCTCTCTGACCCCAACCTTCATTACACCATTACGCCCAGTGACCCAAAAGGCCATCTATTTGATGTCTCGCTTACCATTGAACAGCCCGAACAACCGATACAAACCGTTCGTTTACCCAATTGGATTCCGGGCAGCTATTTAATTCGTGATTTTGCAAAACATCTGATTGGCTTAAACGCAACCACGATTGAACAGTCGCCCGTTGAATTAACCTTGGTGGATAAATCCACTTGGCAGTTTGCCAGTGATGGACAAGCCGTGGTATTACGTTACCAAGTGTATGCGTGGGACCTATCGGTTAGGGGCGCACATTTTGATGAAAGTCATGGTTTTTTTAATGGCACCTCGGTTTTTTTAGCGGTCGATAATCAACGCGATAAGCCGTGCTCTTTACAGTTAAAATCAACCGCATTTACCCAAGAGAATCACTGGAAAGTCGCAACGGGTTTGCAATCGAACTCTGTTGATAAACAAGGGTTTGGTCGCTACTACGCCAATGACTATAACGCACTCATCGACCACCCCTTTGAACTCGGCACTTTTACTGAAATTGATTTTATCGCCTGCGGCATTCCACATAAAATGGTGCTAACAGGCCTGTTTGATTGCGATACTGAGCGTCTAAAAGACGATTTAATTAAGATTTGTGAAACCGAACTTAAAATTTTCCCCCCCCCTATTCCGATGAACAACTACCTGTTTCAAGTGATGGTGACGGGCAGTGATTATGGCGGATTAGAACATCGTAACTCTACCGC
>JALSJT010000115.1 GCA_026989175.1 Thiomicrorhabdus sp.
TAGCCAAACGTATTATCCCTTGCTTAGACGTCGATAACGGGCGTGTCGTCAAAGGCGTACAATTTGTAAATATTCGAGACGCTGGCAACCCAGTTGAAGTTGCCAAGCGTTACGATGAACAAGGCGCGGATGAAATCACTTTTTTAGACATCACCGCCACGGCACACAACCGTAGCACCACCGTACACATGGTGGAAGAGGTCGCCAGCCAAGTCTTTATCCCGCTTACCGTCGGAGGCGGCATTCGTACCGTTGAGGATGTTCGAACCATGCTCAATGCCGGTGCCGATAAAGTCGCTATCAATTCTGCTGCGATTTTTAACCCCGCTTTTGTTCAAGAAGCCTGCGATACCTTTGGTTCACAATGCATCGTAGTCGCCATTGATGCCAAAAAAGTCAGTGCCGACGATGAAGAGAATCGCTGGGAGATTTTCACCCATGGCGGGCGTAAAGAGACCGGTATTGATGCCGTTGAATGGGCGCAAAAAATGGCTGCCTTTGGAGCGGGTGAAATCCTACTCACCAGCATGGATCGAGACGGCACTAAAAGTGGCTTTGACCTTGAACTCACGCGCGCCATTTCGGACAGCATCCAAATTCCCGTCATCGCATCCGGTGGGGTTGGTGAATTAGAGCACCTTTGTGAGGGGATATTAGAAGGCCATGCCGAAGCGGTATTGGCCGCCAGCATTTTCCACTTTGGACAACACACCGTGCAAGAGGCCAAAGAAGCCATGCAAGCAAAAGGCATTGAGGTTCGATTATGAGTGATATATTAAAACAACTGGATGCGGTATTGGAAGCCCGAAAAGCCGAATCCGCTGACAGCTCTTATGTTGCCAGCTTATACAGCAAAGGCGTTGAAAAAATTCTCAAAAAAGTCAGTGAAGAGAGCGCTGAAACCATTATGGCCGCCAAAGATTTAGCGCACCATAATAGCCCTGAAAACAAAGAACACCTTGTCTATGAAATTGCCGACCTATGGTTTCATACCATGGTATTATTAGCGTCGGAAAACTTGTCGAGCGACGACGTAACCAAAGAGCTACAACGTCGATTTGGACTTTCTGGGCATGATGAAAAAGCCAATAGAACCTCATAAAATAACGTTATTTTAAGAAAAGGTAGAACCGCATCATGGAAGAGAAAACACTGTTTAGCAAAATCATTGATAAAGAGATTCCTACTGAATTTGTGTATGAAGATGATAAGTGCATTGTCATTAATGACATCCACCCTAAAGCACCCGTACACCTTCTGATTATTCCTAAAAAGCCGATTCCAACCCTGTTTGACCTCACGCCTGAAGACAAAGATTGCATGGGGCATATGATGTTACTGCTTCCCCAGCTAGCACAGGCACAAGGACTGGATGGCTTTAAAACGCAAATCAATACTGGTGAATCGGGGGGGCAAGAAATTTTTCACCTTCACATACATTTATTGGGTAACAAACCTTCGTAACCGCTCAAGTTCGTTATGAACACATAAAAACAGTTAATCAATTACTAATGTATTTTCTGGTATGATTTTCGACAATCACAACAATCTAACGTAAAATTGCGTTACATCAATCAAAATGGAGACCCTAATGGGCATCAGTATTTGGCAGTTACTTATTATTTTAGCAATCGTATTGGTTCTTTTTGGCGCAAAACGCCTTAAAAATGTAGGTGGCGATTTAGGCAGTGCCATCAAAGGCTTTAAAAAAGCCGTTAAAGACGAAGACGATAAAGACAAAAAAGAAGACAACACACAAACATTAGAGAAAAAAGACGGTGAAAATGTCTTTGATGTTGCGGCAGAAACGAAAGCCGACAGTAAAAAAGACAAAGTATAGGCGATGGTTGATAACCGTTCTCCTGTTGCCAGCTTCTTTCACAAGGCGTACTTAAATGTTTGATATTGGCTTTCTTGAAGTTTTTCTCGTCCTCATCATTGCGTTACTGGTCATTGGACCTGAACGCATGCCTGAGGTGGCACGTAAAATTGGCCGCCTAACGGGACGGATTCGTCGTTTTATTAATTCGGTAAAACAAGACGCTCAAGTACAAGACACCCTGAAAGACTTTAAAGAGTCGGTTAACTTTGAAGAGCAACAACAACAGATCAATCAAATTAACAACCAGTTGCAGTCAGGACTTGATTTTAACCAAGACCTTAAGCTCGATGAGTTACAGCGTCCTAGCTTTGGCAGTGAAACCCAAACGAAAGAGCCCCCACGCAGTCAATTTAATCAAGCCCCCCCCCAGCCTAAAATAAAAGACGTGGCAAAAACGGCCGATACCACACAACAAGATGAGCAAAAACCCGTTGCTCAAATACCTTCTGATACCAAATAAAAGTTAACAAACGCTATGAGCAACTCTGCGCTCCCCCCCAATGATCAAGAAATGAGTCTCGTTCAGCACTTGCTGGATCTCAAGAGCAGCTTAACCCGTGGTATTTTGGTTATTATTGTGCTGTTTTTCATGCTGTTTCCGTTCGCCAATGAGATCTATCTTTATATCTCAGAACCGCTCACTCGCTACCTGCCTGAAGGCACCAGCATGATTGCAATGGGCGTTGCCTCCCCTTTCTTAACCCCGTTTAAGTTAAGTTTTATCTTGGCCATCTACCTTGCTATGCCCTATGTGCTCTATCAAATTTGGCGATTTATTGCTCCCGCACTCTACTCGCACGAAAAGCAGCTGATTGCCCCCATTCTCTTTTTTAGCTCCTTTCTGTTTTACGCAGGCGGTCTGTTTGCTTATTACGTGGTCTTTCCATTAGTCTTCGGTTTCTTATCCCAAGCCGCGCCCGAAGGCGTGACCATTGCGACCGATATCTCGCTCTATTTAGACTTTGTGATCAAAATGTTTTTTGCCTTCGGTATCGCATTTGAAGTGCCCATTGTCACCGTATTACTGATTCTAACGGGCATGACCACCGCAGAAAAACTCAGCCACTCACGCCCTTATATTATTGTGGGCGCATTCATCATCGGAATGTTGCTCACCCCCCCTGACCTTATCTCTCAAACCCTGCTTGCAGTGCCAATGTGGCTCCTGTTTGAAGTTGGCTTACTGGTAGGTGCTTACGTCATGAAACGACGTGCAGCAAGAGATAAAGACAAAGATCAAGATACTGAAAATTCTCCCCCCCCTAAGGAGCCTGAACCAAACAGCCCTGCGCCTTCACGCGATGCCTCAGCAAAATACGATTTTGATGACCGTTACCAAGATCAAGTAGACGATGATTTTGATTGGGACGGTGAATTTGATAAGATGGATTCTGACATGAGTGCGCTCGATAAGCAGTATCAAAAAAAGAAAGACGCCGATTCAAAACGAGACCCGTCCAATGAGTCACCGACAACACGATCCGACAATACCGAGTCTCAACCCACAAAAGAGGATAAATAACCGCCTTAAACCAGCCGTTATGCGCCTCTCTTTTTGTCGCCAATGGCAAACACAAAGTTTTCTTATTTTGCTCTTAGCCACGCTCTCTTTTCAAGTGGTTGCCAGTCTTAAAAACGCACTGTATCAACACAACAGCCCCTATTTAGCCATGCACGGTCAAGACCCAGTAAACTGGCAAGACTGGAGCGCCGATGTGTTACAAAAAGCCAAAGCGGAAAACAAACTCATCTTTATCTCCAGCGGCTATTTCTCCTGCCACTGGTGTCATGTCATGCATCGTGAAAGCTACCTTAACTCGAACTCTGCCAACACACTTAACCAGCACTTTATTGCGGTCAAAATTGATCGAGAGCTCAACCCAGAGATCGACAAAGTCTTAATTGCGTTTTCACAACGCGCCACTGGGCAAGCGGGCTGGCCGCAACACGTGGTACTTACCCCAGAGGGCACCCCTTTTGCCGCCTTTATCTACTTAAACAATCAAGACTTCAATACCACGCTCGCCAATATTATTACCCTATGGAATCAACAACCCAAGCGCATTCAAACGCTCGCTCAAAATTTTATCCCCCCCTATCAACCCGCGCTTCCTAAACCACTCAGTGCGGCACAATTTCAACACCAACTACTGCAACAACTTACCTTGCAAAAAGATGACTTCAGCGGTGGATTAACCAGTCGAATGGGCAGTTCTAAATTTCCCAATGCGCCGTTACTGCAAAGCCTGATCAACACACCAAACCTTCCTGAAGAGACCGAAGCGTGGTTACAGCTCACGCTCGATCAGATGCAGTCGCAACATTTAGTCGATCACATTCACGGTGGCTTTTATCGCTACACCATTGATCCTGAATGGCAAACGCCCCATTTTGAAAAAATGGCGTATACCAGCGCCCTACTTGCCAAGCTCTACTTTCAGGCCAGCGAACGTTTTCAGCGCCAAGACTACCTAAAGACCGCACAACAAACGCTCACCTATTTAGAGCAGCACCTCTACAACCCCACCACCCAACTCTATCAAAGCAGTCAATCCGCAATTGATCGCCATCATCGAGAAGGCGGGGACTATTTATGGTCTAAAGAGGCATTACAACAAGCCCTCCTTCCAGAAGACTTTGCGCTGATTCAAACCGCTTGGCAGTTACAACAACCCGCACCTTATGAGTTCGGCTGGCTCCCCTTTCCGCCCCCCAAACTCTCTCAAATCAGATGGCAACGCATTCAAAAAGCACTGCAAGTGCCAGCCAAACAGATTCCCGTTGACAGCAAAAGCATCTTAGGCTGGAATGGCTTGATTTTATCCGCCTATGCACAAGCCTATCAAACCCTAAAACAGTCGCATTATCACCAAAAAGGCGACGCTCTTGCCAAACGACTGAGCCAACTTATTTTGCAAAAAAATCCACCTCGTGCCCTTTCAGAACAAGGCAACGCGATGGGCAGAGCCACACTGGAAGATTACGCCTTTATCTATCAAGGCCTAAAAGATTGGCAAAGCGTTCATACTGCACCAAACTCACCCCTATTCGCGACACTCAACACACTCGAAAAAACCATTTTGACGCAATTCTTAAACCCCACAGGTTGGCAGTACCAAGCCATCCCACTACTACCGGGACAACAGAGTGCGTGGCAGATGAAAGACGATGCCATTCCCAGCCCTGCCGCACGGGTCAGTTGCCTAACACCCGAAACCCTAGCGTTTGCCAGCACTGCTCTGTTAAAAGAACCCATTGCCTATGCCAGTTATCGACAACCGCTCACACAGTGCGGCACTCCCCCAACCACGCCCAAAAAAACCAATCAAGAGTAACGTAAATGGGCATACTGATTATTGGCGTTATCCTGCTGTTTCTCCTCACCATGCTTCCCAGCCTATGGACCAAGCACATCTTAAAAAAGCACAACCAACCGCATCCAGATATTCCTGGAACAGGGTTGCAATTTGCGGAACATTTAGTGAAAAAACTCAAACTGGAAGGGGTCACCATTGAAGAGACCGACCAGGGCGATCACTACGATCCAATCGACAAAGTGGTGCGCATCTCCAGCGCATACGCACACACCAACTCACTGACCGCCATCACCGTCGTTGCCCATGAAATTGGCCACGCCTTACAAGACCAAGCCCATTATCCAGAACTTAAACAACGAACCGCCTTAATTGAACGCGCCGCCATCATGCAAAAATTTGCCGGCATGGCACTGCTCGCCACGCCTATTTTAATCCCACTCACCCACTCCCCCATTATTGGCATTATGGCATTTGCCGCCGGTTTTATTGCCATGGGCGTGCCCGTCATGATTCACCTAAGCACCCTGCCCGTTGAATTTGATGCCAGCTTTAAACGCGCCCTGCCACTACTCAAAGAGGGCGAATACCTAAATGCACAAGATCAAAAAGCGGCACATAAAATCCTACTGGCCTGCGCCATGACCTATGTCGCAAGCTCCTTAGCCAGCCTGTTTAATTTATGGAAGTGGTTAAAAGCGATTCGACGATAACCATTTCCCCCTCCCTCTTGAATTCTGCCTTTATTGTATATACAATAAAGGCATGAAAATAGAATATGACGAAGCCAAAAATCAACGGAATATCGAAACTCGTGGCATCAGCTTTGATTTAGCATATGAATTTGAACTGGAACTAGCCTTTATTAAACCTGATTTACGATTTGACTATCAAGAGCTCCGTTTTATTGCAATTGGCTATATTCAACAACGATTATACGTTTTGGTTTTTACCCCCAAACACAATGAAATCATGCGTGTCATTAGTTTACGAAAAGCCAATAAACGAGAGGTGAATCTTTATGAAAAATACATTAAAAATAGATCCTGAAAAAATAGACTCTGAAAATCCTGAATGGATGGAAGATGATTTTAAACAGGCAAAACCCGCTTATGAATTTGAAGCATTACAAGGTATTTTAGCCGCTCGCCGTGGTCGCCCTAAATTAGAAAACCCAAAAGAGGCTATTAGCATTCGACTTTCTGCTGAAATTCTAGACTACTTTAAATCAACGGGTAAGGGCTGGCAGTCTCGTGTTAATGACGTGTTAAAGAACTATGTAGAAGAACAAAAGCACTCCTAAAGTACATTGCCATACTCAATTAAGCAAAGGGCTCACTCTGTTTTAGCGATTGCCCACGCTTGAATTTTTTCAATGCCAGTCTCTTTCTGAAGACACTCGGCCAATACCTGCATGGTTGCGCCAGTGGTAATGACATCATCCACTAGGGCAATATGCGAGAATTCAGCCAACGCGTCCGTCTTTATTTCAAACGAATTCACCAAGTTTTTACGGCGTTGTTTGGCGTTTAAATGGGTTTGCGAAGGCGTATTCTTAATACGCAAAATCCCATTACTTAACACAGGAATCGCTAAACGCTTTCCTAGCTCTTTCGCAATTAACTCGGCTTGATTGTAGCCACGATCCCGTCGCCTTAATGGATGAAGCGGAACAGGAACCAACACCTGAACACCGGTGACATCAAATGATTCCACAGTCATTTCAGCTAACAGCCGTGCGTACTCCAATTTTTGATGGTATTTAAGTCCATACACCAATTGCGTTAACACCCCCTCAAAATAGAACCCCACTTGCGTCTGACAAAATGCAGGAGGCGTGGTCAAACAAGCGCCACATAAATTTTTCTCCCCCCCCTGTTTCAAACTGGGTTCACAACAAACAGGACATACCGCATCAGGTTGTTTCAATGTTTGAAGCAACGCAGAAGAGAGATCAAACCGCTCTGCGGACTCGCCCGATACCACACAGGTGGGAGGTAAAATCCATTTTTCTAAAAAATTCAAATTTTCTCCCCCCCCTATTCGATAACACTAAGGCTATAATAATACGCTTTAAAGGATAGAACAAAAAAGAGAACCACATGAACACTTCTGGGCAAATAAGACACGATTGGACACTTGAAGAGATTCGTACCCTGATGGATCAACCGTTTAACGACCTAATGTTTCAAGCCCAAACGGTTCACCGTCAGCACTTTAACCCCAATGAAGTACAGACCAGCACCCTAGTGAATATTAAATCTGGGGGCTGTGCCGAAGACTGTTCTTACTGCTCGCAAAGCGCTCGCAACCAAACCAATCTTGAAAAAGAGCAGATGATGGAAGTGCAAGCCGTTATCGAACAAGCGTTGGTGGCTAAAGAGCGTGGGGCGACTCGTTTGTGTATGGGCGCGGCATGGCGTAATCCAAACAAAAAAGATTTTCCACGTGTTTTAGAAATGGTCAAAGTGGTGAAAGCACTAGGCCTCGAAACCTGCCTCACGCTTGGTATGCTCAATGATGAACAAGTGCAACAGCTCAAAGAAGTCGGCTTAGATTATTACAATCACAACCTAGACACCTCCGAAGCCTTCTACCCAAAAATCATCACCACCCGCAACTATCAAGACCGCCTCGACACCATCGACAAAGTGCAACAAGCAGGCATTAACGTCTGTTCGGGTGGCATTATTGGCATGGGCGAACAGCACAAAGACCGCGCCGAATTGTTGCGAACCTTCGCCACCATGCGCGTGCATCCACACTCTGTGCCGATTAACTTATTAGTACCCATCGAAGGCACGCCTTTGGCGCACATGAAAGGCAAAACCGATTCGTTTGAATTTATTCGCGTCATCGCCACTGCGCGGATTGTGATGCCACAAACCTATGTACGTCTGTCCGCAGGGCGCATGAGTTTAAGCGATGAAGCCCAAGCCCTCTGCTTTATGGCAGGCGCCAACTCCATTTTTTATGGCGATAAACTGCTGACCACCGACAATCCAGAGTCCGATCACGATGTGCAACTGTTTGCCAAGCTCGGCATTCAGATGCAACAAAACCGTAAAGCAGAAGTGGCCGCCCGTAAAATAGCCGAACAAGCCACCGAACTGACGGCTTAAGCGTATTTTTCCATGTCGATACACGATCGTTTTCAACCGCTGCTAACCCAACGCAAACAACAGTCGCTGTATCGTAGCCGACCGCTTGCCACCTCGGCACAAAGCGTCCAAATGCAAATCAACGGGCTAAACGTCATTAACTTCTCCTCCAATGACTACCTAGGTCTTGCCAATCATCCTCGTATAAAACAGCGTTTAATAAACGCCCTACAAACCGAAGAGACCAGCTATGGTTCTGGCGCGGCACATCTCGTGACAGGCCATCACTTGCACCACCATCTCGCAGAGGATGAAATTGCCGACTGGCTCGGCACCGAACGCGCATTGCTCTTTTCCACTGGTTACATGGCGAATCTAGCGGTACAGCAAGCCCTAATGCAACCAAACGACGTCATCATCGCCGACAAACTCAGTCACGCCTCGCTCATTGATGGCGCACAACACTCAAACGCCACGCTCAAACGCTATCCACATCTTGATATGAACGCACTGGAACGGCGACTAAAAAACAGCGTTCAAACTAAGGGGGGGGCTCTTTTCAGTACCCCCTTGAGGGGTATAAATTTAATTGTAACCGACGGCGTGTTTAGCATGGATGGCGACATCGCTCCCTTGCCCGAGATTCAAGCCCTCGCAAAACAATACCAAGCGTGGTTACTGGTTGATGATGCGCACGGTTTTGGCGTATTAGGCGAACAAGGCAGAGGTTGTTTTGAACATTTTGGCCTAGCGCCCGATGAAAACACCATCCAAGTGGGCACACTCGGCAAAGCCTTTGGATGCTCGGGCGCATTTGTGGCAGGTTCGGCGACTTTAGTCGAATCCCTCATTCAATTCGCCCGTCCCTATATCTACACCACCGCCATGTCACCCCTAAATGCGCTCGCCATTCGAGAAGCCTTAACACTCGTACAAAATGCAACAACGTCACGTGAAACCCTACAAAACCACGTCCAACAATTTCGCCAAGGCGCACGGCAAATCGGCTTAACCCTAATTGACTCGCCCAGCCCAATTCAAGCCATTATCTTAAAACAGAGCGAAACGGCATTAGCGTGGAGCGAATACCTAAAACAACAAGGCTTCTGGGTCAGTGCCATTCGCCCACCGACTGTACCAAAAGGGCAGGCACGGTTACGTGTAACGCTTAGCGCACAACACACCACAAATAATATAGCTCAATTGCTCAACGCCCTCAAAAATGGCCAAGAACACTTATAAATTTTAAGGAGAAAGCCACTCTCTTGATCTAAAGCAACTATTAAAGTACAATAATTCTCAATGATTTCTCAATACTATTCGCCTTTAGCATGAATGTTTTTCAATCTGTAACCACATCCAAAAAATAACTCGAGGAATAATCTACATGCATACACTTCCGCTCAAGTATACCCTCCACCTTATCTTAATGGCTTTTCTTACTCTTAGCTCCTTAAGTCACGCAAAAGGAAAACAAATTTTTATCGGCGAGCCCAGTGAGCCACAGTGTCGAACGTGTCATGATGACATAACAGCCTACCCCATGCTACAAAAAAACAATCGAGATCGCCACCACCAGCTTATTAACTCAACTATCCCGCCCCTATTTCAATCAAAGGCACCCAATGCCGTTGGAGCCAATAATACAGGTTCACCTTACCAATGCCTTTCATGTCATGTATTTCGCTTAGATCCGGCCACAGGAGAGCGCTTTATCATTGAGCCCTTTAGAAACTGCTTACAGTGCCACCCGGTCAGCCGTGTCACAGGCCCTCCAAGAAGAGGCAATAACGTACACCACGAAACCCAAACATTTCAACAACGACAATGCTTTGTCTGTCATACCCGCGGAGGTATGAGAGGCGGGAGAGGCGGGAGATGATAAAACATATCCCACGATATCATAGAAACATAAATTGAGCCCCTTGCAAACAGAAAAAAACATGCTCAATACCGAAACCTTTGGACAAGGCCCCAACCTATGCCTACTGCACGGCTGGGCAGCACAAAACGCCCACTGGCGTGAGTGGGCAGAGCACTACCTCGCCCCGCATTTTACCGTCACTCTAATCGAACTCCCTGGGTTTGGTAAAAGCGAACCCTTAACATTAAGTTCTGCCCCTAAAGCGCTAGAAGCAGCATGGATAGAAGCCATTCAAGCCGTTTTACCTGAAAAAACCCACCTACTTGGTTGGTCACTGGGCGGACTACTGGCGCAAAAAATGGCACTCCAACACCCACAACAGATCGACAAACTCATCTGTTTGGCCAGTACGCCGAGGTTCACTCAAAACGACCAGTGGCAACATGGCATCTCTCCCAAATTAATGGCTGATTTTATGAGTGCCATCACGCAAGAAACGCTTAAAACCCTAAATACCTTTTGGAAACTGCAACTGCAAGGCTCTGAAAATGCACGGCAACACATCAAACAACTCTTTACCCTGCTTAAAACCTGCAAACTACCGACCCTAACAGGGTTAAAACAAGGATTAATACTGCTCAAAGAGATGGATTTACGTAAAGACCTGTCCAATATCTCGCAACCAACCCTTTGGTTACTGGGCGAAAATGACCCCCTCATCCCAGCCAATTTTATTCAAGAAATGGTGTTAAAAAACAGTACAATACCGCCCGAACAGAGTAATACCCGAGTGGTCATACTGCCCAAAGCTGGGCACATGCCCTTTCGATCGCACCCAGAGGCGACCGCAAACCCCATTATTGAATTCTTACAGAGCTAAACATCCACAACATGACAGACCCCACTGCAAACCCGCTTGCCAAGCTCAATCGCCAACACATCAAACAGCACTTCAGTCACGCCGCCCCCAGCTACGATGAAGCCGCGGTACTGCAAAAAACAGTCGCCGATCGAGTCGATGAACGCTTGAGCCTTACCACCATTGAAACACACACCATTTTAGACATTGGCGCAGGCACGGGGTTCTTAACCGAAAAACTGATTGCACGTTATTCAAATGCCAATATTTTTGCGATTGACCTCTCCTTCTCCATGTTGCAACAAGCACAACCACGCCTCAAACAAGCTCGCTTTCCTCAGCTTGGCAACGCACTCAACCAAACACTGAATAAAACGCTCGGTCAAACCCTCACTCAAAAAACCGCCGCCACCGCCATCAATGCCGATGCCTATCAACTGCCCTTTGCAGACCAAAGCATTGACCTGATAACCAGTAACCTGATGTTGCAGTGGTGCGATGACCTGGACGCGGTGTTTCAAGAGTTTAGACGGGTGCTTCGCCCCGAAGGACTGTTGATGTTCACCACCTTTGGCCCCGACACCCTCAAAGAGTTACGCCAAGCATGGAAAGAAGCCGATCCAAAGCAAGAGCACGTTAACCAGTTTATTGATATGCACGACATTGGCGACGCCTTAATTCGAGCAGGCTTTGGTCAACCCGTGATGGACGTAGAACGATTCACACTCATCTACGATCAACCCATAAAGGTATTAAAAGACCTCAAAGCCATTGGCGCAACCCATGCCAATAAAAACCGAGGGCAAGGGCTGATGGGAAAAACCCGCTTTCAAACCATGCTCAACGCTTACGAAGCACAACGTCAAAATAAAAAAATTCCAGCTACCTACGAGGTAGTGCACGGTCATGCATGGGCGAGTTCTGAACAACTTAAAGGCCCAAACCGTAATAAATCGAGGCATATTGAACTCTCATTAGAGGCGTTTTCTCAACAAGTTAAACGTCAAAAATAGCCATAACAAAACCCTATGACCGCATAGCGTAATTCAATGAAATTTAACGAAAAAAGACCCAACAACATCTTGAGCAAAAATACTTAAATAAACAGTAGTCATTTGGTCTGAAATTAAGTAGAATTATTTTGTGTACTAAATTCTTGACTTTTTTACGTTAAATTACGCAAAAAGTCTCAAAAGAACAAATACACAAAACAATTGTAGGTGTTCAAATTTATAGCCCATAGAGGGAGGGGTATATCAAACGAACACCCACAAACCAACTAATCCCTAGTTATCACTAGAAATTAGTTAAACTTAGCAATACTTTTTAAAACAACTTCGCTTTAAAAAAGGGATAGAAAAATGAAAATTCTAAAACATCTAATCGCTTTTGCCTTTCTGTTAGGCATAAGTTCAATGGCATCGGCAGCAGTGCCGCCGCCGCCTGTTAACCAAAATATCGGGATACCTGATACGGTATTCTCTTTCCAAAACCCAGATGTATGTAATAACTGTCATGGCGGAAACGCACCTATTGGCGTTCCTGTCAACCCTGCATTAAATGTGGATAGACACCATAAAAAAGTTGGAGAAATGATTGACGGTCAACCAGACTGGCCACCATTCCCAGACATTGATGGCGATGGTGCAATCGACCCCTCCTTCAAATGTACCAACTGCCACACCTTTGCTATGAACCCTGCAACCGGTGAGCAGGAGATTGTACAAAACTTCAGAAACTGCTTAAACTGTCATGTATGGAATGCTGGTGATACCTCCGTTCACCATAAAACCCCTTGGGCACAAGAGGGAACCTGCTTCCAGTGTCATGGTGGCATCGTTCGAGGAGTTGACCCTGTTACCCTACTTGGGAAAAAACCCGATCCTCTAAACCCTGGTCAAACAGTTCCTGTCACAATTGGCACCTACGGAACTTCAGCTATCACGCCATGGCGTAGCGGCAAGCCAGATGGTGATGACCGTATTGTCAGCTCAGCTGGAACCAACCCAGGTAACTGTAACTTCTGCCACAACACTGGCGATGGACTAGCAGGAGCACCTACAGGAGGCACGCCAGAAGCCTTTACCCTACAAGATGGCACAACCACCACTATTGGCATCTTTACTAACGTAGAAAACCATCATGGAACAGGGTTTGCGAATGAAGGTAAATGTGCATGGTGTCATATCCAAGACGGTGCGAATCAAGCGGGGACCATTCAAGATGAGATAAAGTCTTGTCAACGTTGTCACGATGTACCAACACTTCATAACATCGAGTTCGATGCGGTTGGAGATGGCACCCAAGTAGGGCAAGAACAAGCCTATTTTGGTCATATTGGTAACAATGCAAACTGCTGGGGTTGTCACGGCAACAATATAAGCGCCGCATCTATCACGAACCAAAATACCGATAGCACATCAACCATCTCAGGTAATGTGAGCACCGCTATTGTGCCAACACTGTCAAGCTTAAGCGTACAGAGCATACCAGAGCGTACTGATGTTATTATTACAGCAACAGGAACCAGCTTTGTTAATACGGCACTCATTACGCCTGCAGATGGTGAACCTTACAACTTCACCTATACTTCAGAAGTGATGATCACAGACCAAGATGGAAACGTTACAATGGTTGAGCCAATCACAATTGATCGCACATCACTCACCTTTAAGCTTCCGGAAACACTCGCTACAGGAACTTACTATGTTGCGATTAAGAAGGCGTTCCAGCACACGAACCCCATTCCAATTGTCATTACACCTAAAATGATCGCAACCCACAGCTTTATCTATACACCTTATGGTTCAATGGTTGTATTAATCGGCAGTGGATTTGTTGACAGTCACTCAATGTATGGTGTTGTTGGTGGTGGAACCACGCTTGTGGATCAAAATGGTACCCCTCCTTCAATCGTGTACATGTGGGATGACAATATGATTATTGCTCACTTTAGTGATGATCCCGAAAGTGTCACGGTCACTAATATCTATGGTGAGGAGACATTTACACTTGACAGGTATTAATCTCTGAACGATTCAGCGTTAAAGCATCAAAAGGCTTTTTCGCTGATATTTATTTAAAATAAAAAAAGCGAGAATCCATTCGTATGATTCTCGCTTTTTTTATTTAAAAGAAACGAAAAGAGACCTTTTCATAAAATTAAAGCACTTTAAAACTAGGAAAAAACGATGACTCACTTTAAAAACTTTATTAAAACAGTCGCTCTTATCAACTGTCTAATGCTTCCAATGTCAATTCTTGCATCTGACCCCCCCCCATCAAGTACACCTTCTAATACGGTACTCGCCACAGTAAATGGCGTCCCAATTTATAGCAACCTGCTTGAATCCCGAGTTCAAGCAGGTATAAAAAAGTACAAACGCTTTAACAAAGGAGAACCACCAGCCAACTTAAAACAGGTTCTTCAAAAAGGTATTTTAGAGAAGTTTATTGCGGTAGAACTTATCTACCAAGCCAGCCAAAAAGAAGCCTTACCAAACCTTGAGAAAGCGATTGAGAAGGCGATAACTGAATACCGCAACAACAACCCCGATCAAACTATAAATGAAGAGCAAATTAAACGACAAGTTCAAATTGATGAGTACCTAAAAAAATACGACCTCAAAGATCCAAAAATACCTGAAAAAGAGCTCCGAGCATTCTATGAAAAAAATAAGGGGCAATTTGCCACTAAAAGAGACACCGCTCATGTTCAACACATCATTGTTAAAAATGATCGAAATAAAATAGTTGAAGCTCGCCAACGCATTCTAAATGGAGAGCCTTTTTCAGAGGTCGCGAAAGCACTCTCAGAAGATGCCAATGCCCCTCAAGGTGGCAACCTTGGTATTATGGAGCGCAACTATATGCCAGAAACATTTGATCAAGTGGCTTTCTCTATCCCTCTCAATACACTAAGTGATATCATAAAAACAGAACACGGTTATCACATACTTGAAGTACTGGAAAGAACCCCTAAAGGAACCATCCCACCCTTTGAAAATATGAAAGAGTTTCTAGCCGGAGGCTTAACGCCTCAATTCAAAACTCAAAAAGTTTCGGAGCATATAAAAGCATTAACAGAACAAGCGGAGATAGAAATCTTTATCCCTTAAGCTCATAAAACAGACATTTGTTAGATGCCGGTAAAGAGCATCTTCCACCTCAATTCAACAAGTTTCTATAAAAAGAGAGCTTTGCACGAGAGGATGCACGGATAAAAAAGGCTAAAATATACCTGATTTTTGTTAAAAATCTTGCGAATAGCTCGCTATTCCCTGCGATTTCTGCCTCAATCAGTCAAATTTTCTCTCTTTTCTCTCTCGCGCCCCTCTCGTGCAAAGCTCTCAAAAAATAGATTCTATTTTAAAAAAACATACGCTATAATTCCTTAGGGGAATTCTAAAATAACACAATGGAGCAACAGACATGAACATTTACAAACTTGGGGGCATTGCACTGCTTGCCATTATGGCACCCACTGCCTTTGCCAACACAACCACAATTGATTTTGAAGACCCAGCCATAATAATACTACCTCAACTCGCTTCGTTTGAATACGAAGACGTTATCTTCTCTAGCACCGGACGTGACGGAATCGGTTCCAGTTCCCTTGATGTTGTTACAAACCCAGATGTACTCGAATTTTCAACAGATATTTCTGGTTACTACTTACAAACCCATATTATGGACTTTGAAACACTGACCTTCTCATTTGTAAGCAGTGATGTAACGAGCTTTGCATTTAACTTTGCTGGTAATGAAAATGACTGGGAGCTGACCGCTTATAATGACACAGACAGCATTATAGGTACTCAAACGATTACCGCCCTTGCTGATGGATTAAGAGACAATCATGGCACCACATTTGGGATTACATCAGAGCTTGATTACATCTCCTATGCGACATTAACCGACTTAGGCACACCGGGATTTATGAACTTTGAAGACGTTGTTGCCGTTGATAACTTCACATACACCACATCTCAAGCAATAACCTCTCCCATTCCGGAGCCATCAGCTTATCTTCTCATGATGGGCGGCTTAGGCATGGTTGGCTTTATGGCTTACCGTCGTCGCCAACAAGAGAAGAACTTAGTAGAGGGATAAGTCGTAACCCATCGCTACTAACGCAATAAAAAAGGGCTTAAAATTAAGCCCTTTTTTATTGCGTGAAATCGTTGTAAAACCATTAAAACAAGCCTACTGTGCCTGTCTTTCTGCTTCAACTTTTTGAAAAATACTTTTTAAGTCTCGCTCAAGCTTAGCAGCCTCTTCTTCCGACATATCTGAAGTTTCAGAAATTTTTGCCACCAAACTCTTTACTTCAGAGTCCAGTTTTTCTGGCGGAATCCCTTCAGCCGAGCTTAACACCTCCTTAAGAGCGGCTTTTTGCTCCTCTGTTTTAACTTGTCCAGTCGCCACCGGACTTTTTGCCTCTTCTACCACCTCAAGCGAAGGTGACGTTGCAGCATCTGAAGCCACTTTACTACTCGACTCCTGCTCCGAGTCACTACAACCCACAGAAACAACGGTCATTACCGCAACCAAACTCATCCACTTCATATTCATAATGTTTACTCTTTCTTCCATTTAAAAAATAATATTAATACGATTACCCTCACCCTTAAATAGGTATTTTAGCTTATTTAAAAGAAAGGTTCCATATACGATTTACATCATCTCTTGAGG
>JALSJT010000116.1 GCA_026989175.1 Thiomicrorhabdus sp.
ATCCCGATGCAGTCGGTCGGTCCATTCAAACTCACTGGCGATGTTGAAGTCGATGATTTGATGGTGCCCATGGCCACCTATGAATCGCCTCTATGGCCCTCGGTAGCACGTGGTGCGCGCGTGGCGGCACACTCAGGCGGTATTCGTGTCACTGTGATGGATGAACGCATGACGCGCTCTGTTTTACTCGAAGCCCCCAATGCGGGTGTGGCGCGCCAGTGTCTTAAAGAGATTCAATCCAGACATGCGGACTTACAAACCATTGTGGCAAAGAGCAGTCGCTTTGCAAAACTGCTCGATACGCACTACCAAGTAGTAGGGAATTTAATCTACCTGCGTCTAGAGTTTAATACTGGCGATGCTTCGGGTCATAACATGGCGACCAATGCCGCCGACCGTTTAATTCCTTGGTTGCTTGAAAACTATCCCGCTTTAAGCTATGTCTCCATTTCTGCGAATTACTGCACCGATAAAAAAGTCTCTGCTGTCAACGGAATTTTAGGACGTGGCAAATATGTGGTTTGTGAAAGCACCATTCCACGAAAATTTTGCATACGCTTCTTAAAAACTACCCCTGAAGCACTGGTCGACTTGCACATTAAAAAGAATCTGATTGGTAGCATTGTTTCAGGGGGCTTGCGTACCGCCAATGCTCACGTTGCCAATATGTTACTTGGGTTCTACTTGGCAACGGGTCAAGACGCGGCCAATATTGTGGAAGGCTCACAATCCATTAACCATGCTGAAGTCACACCAGAGGGTGACCTCTATTTTTCCACCACCCTGCCCAACCTCATTGTCGGCAGTGTTGGCAATGGCAAAGGGCTCGATTTTGTTTTAGACAATTTAACGAAACTAGGCTGTACTCAGAAAAATGTCGAGCCAGGCACCAATGCGCGCCGTCTTGCTTGCATTGCTGGCGCAACCGCTTTTTGTGGTGAACTATCGCTATTAGCGGCACAAACCAACCCTGGTGAGCTGATGGCGACCCACCTCAAACTTGAACGCGCTTAAGTTGTCTCTATGAGTGAAAATATTCCTTCTAAGGCATCACAGCAAATCACCCAGCGCAAACAAGACCACATTGATGCGATTCTCCAAGATCGCCAAGTGGAACGTAATCAAGGGGATTTTGACCGCATTCGCCTGATGCATCGTGGGCTACCAGAGTGCAATTTAACGCACGTTGATACCGCGTCAACCTTTCTTAATAAACCGATCTCCTTTCCTTTTTTAATCGCCTCCATGACGGGTGGCGCGGCACAAAATCTAGGAAATATCAATCGCCACTTAGCCGAAGCCGCTGAAGCCTGCCAAGTCCCCATGGCAGTGGGTTCACAACGGGCGATGATATTAGACTCCGCCGCCCAAACCACCTTTGCACTACGCCAATACGCTCCCAGCGTGCCACTCATTGCCAATTTAGGTGCGGTGCAACTCAACTACGGATTTGGCGTTGATGAGGCCAAACGAGCGATTGAAACCTTAGAGGCAGATGCGTTGTATCTGCACCTAAACCCGTTGCAAGAGGTCATTCAACCCGAAGGCGACACCAATTTTGCCAACTTAGCGGATAAAATCCACCTTCTATCGCAACAGATAGACGTTCCGATTATACTTAAAGAAGTTGGTGCAGGTCTCGCACCCAAAGACATTGAACTCGGCTTACAAGCGGGCATTCAGTACTTTGATGTCGCTGGGCGTGGCGGAACCTCTTGGAGCCGAATTGAAGCACATCGAGCGAATAATCCATTAGGATTTACCTTTCAAGATTGGGGACTCACCACCCTTGAAGCCCTCAAAATGAGCCACCCTTACCAGTCAAACGCCTTTTTTATTGGCAGTGGTGGCATACGAAACGGCATCGATATGGTAAAAACTGTTATAATGGGCGGTCGTTTATGCGGAGTGGCTGCGCCTTTATTGTCGCCCGCGCTAGATTCAACGGCAAACGTGGTGCAAAAAATTGAGCAATTTAAACAAGAGTTCACCACCGCACAGTTTTTATTAGGCATCCAACAAGTGGATGACTTACACTTGAACAGCGCTTTGTTTGTGCCAAGCGTTTAATATCCGTAAAATCCTTAACAACATACAGAAAAGAATCCGCTCTAATTATGAAAGTAGGTATTGATTTACTCCATTTTGCCACGGCAGACTATTACTTAGGTTTAGATACCTTTGCGGCCGAAAAAAATCTTGATGTCGATAAGTTCTATATTGGTATTGGGCAAGAGAGAATGTCTATTGCTCCGCCAGACGAAGATGTCGTTACGCTGGCGGCAAAAGCCGCCGCCCCGATTTTAGAACAGATCAACTCCAATGAAATTACCGCCGTTTTATTTGCGACCGAAACAGGCGTCGATCAATCAAAATCGGCTGGGGTTTTTCTGCACGGTCTACTGAACCTATCAAAACGTTGCCGAGTCGTCGAATTTAAACACGCTTGTTATGCGGGGGCGGCCGCCCTACAAATGGCAACGTGTATGATTCGCGCCAACCCAAAAGAGAAAATTTTAGTGATCGCGGCCGACATTGCCAAATACGATGTCAATACGTCCGCAGAAGCAACGCAAGGGTGTGGTGCGGTCGCCATGCTCATCACCGAGTCGCCACGCATCATCGAGATTGAACCCGGTTCAGGTTATTTTACCGATGACGTGATGGATTTTTGGCGCCCGAATCACCGCACCACCGCGCTGGTAGATGGTAAATACTCCACCAAAGTCTACTTAAAAAGCCTTAAACACGCTTGGGAACACTTTACCCAGCAAACAGGAAAAGGTTTTGATGACATTGATTACTTCTGTTATCACATTCCTTTTACTAAAATGGCCGATAAGGCACACCAAGCTTTAATTAGAAAAGCGGGCGCCAACGTAACCCCTGAAGCATTTAAAGCACAAACCTTACCCAGCCAACGCTATAACCGTATTGTTGGTAACAGTTACAGCGCCTCGCTGTTTGTCAGCTTTATCTCTCTACTTGACCATTTAGAAGAAAATATTGAGAATAAACGTGTCAGCTTTTTTAGTTATGGTTCTGGCTGTGTCGCGGAATTTTTTACCGGAATGATGCAACCCGGTTATCAAGCCTTGCTGATGACAGCGCGTCATCAAACCCAAATTGCACAACGAACCGCCCTCACCTATGCGCAATATTTAGCGTTTTACCAACAAGCCGAACAGCCTAAAGAGAACATTGTTTATGAGTCAAACAATCGCGGCGCTTACCGTTTAGAGGGGATTGAAAGCCACAAACGCATCTATCAGAGCACCTTGCACGAATAACGCTACGCTATGAAAACACACTGCACGGTGCCAGCAAAATTAATACTGTCAGGCGAACACGCCGTGCTGTATCAATGCCCTGCGCTCAGTATGGTGATTAATTTGCATACGCATTGTTGGACAACCTTTCAAAAAGAGACCGCTTCAACACTCTCCATTGAACTTTGTGATTTTAACCAACACCACACCCTCTCTCTCACCGAATTTCGCCAACAAGCACGGCAAATCGAACAACGTTATCAAGCCTTTTTGCAAGGTAAAACGACCATTCAAACGGTACTCCGCCACCCGATTGAGCTCATTCTCTGTACGGTATATCACTTTGAACAAGCATTTTCGATTAATACGGGAAGTTGGCGATTCAAAATCCGATCTGAAACGCCTATTGGCCGAGGACTGGGCAGTTCGGCAGCGGTTATTTTAAGTCTACTGAGTTCACTTATTAAGCAACATCAACTAAGCGTTTCATCTGCCGAATTACTCACCTTTGCACAACAGATTGAAGCCTACCAACACGGTCAGTCCAGCGGTATTGACCCCGCCACGATGATTTATGCGGGGTTATTGCAATATCAAATAGACCAACCGATTCAGCCCATTATTTCCCCCCCCCTGAACGCATGGTTAATTGACACGGGTAAACCCGAGAGTTCCACAGGCGAATGTGTGGTGGCAGTCAAATCACGACACCAAAACAATACCGAATTATGGCAAGAATTTCGTAACACGACACAAGCCATTACCACAGCGATTCAACAAAATGACCCTCAAAAATTACAACAGGGCATCCGTCAAAACCACCAACTGTTAATCCAAATTGGCGTGGTACCCAAGCACATTCAAACCTTTATTACCGCACTGCAAACACAGTACCATGCGGCGGCTAAAATTTGTGGTGCAGGCACTGTTTCAGGAAACCGTGCTGGCGTTATTTTATGCCTAAGTGATACACCACCACTCGAATTATGCCAACGCTATGGATACAGCTGTCAACCCATTGCACTGCAATCACAGGGGCTTACGTGTGAAATCAATGAATAATTTTAATAATTCTCCCCCCCCCTTAGAACTAAAACAATGGCAAAGCCAAGCGCCCGCCAACACCATGATTTTAGGCGAACACAGCGTGGTCTATGGACACCCTGCCATCGCTTGTGCCTTAGACCAATTTATCACGATTGATTGGCAGTTGCGCTCAGACACAAAAGTCCACATCCATTCGGCACTGGCGACGATTCAAACCGACCTTCACACACTGAATGGTCACCCTAAATTACAGTTTGTCATCAAGGCATTGCAAGCCTTTAAACCCCACCTTAAACACGGCCTGAACATTACCATCCAAAGCGAGTTCTCCTCCACCATTGGATTGGGCAGTTCGGCCGCCGTCTTAGCGGCGATGCTCGATGGCTTAAACACCCTTACCCAACAATCGCACGACACCCTCAAGCTATTTGAAATCGGTCACTCGATTATTCTCGATATTCAGGGACGAGGTTCCGGCACCGATTTAGCCGCCAGCTTAACCGGGGGGGGGATTTTTTTTGAACCGAGTTCAAAACAGTCGCCTCAAACCAAAATTACTAAATTTCCTTTGGATTTTCCACTGTGTTTAATCTATGCAGGGTATAAAACCCCCACCGCAGAGGTATTAGCGTGGGTTGCCAAGCAGTGGCAAAATAAATCTGAACCACTTAATCGGCTCTACCAACAGATGGGCGAGACCACACGTAATGCCTTTCAAGCGCTGCAAAAAGCCTATTCAATAGAGGGGGGGGATTTTTTTGAGTTTTATCAAACTATTCAAACCTACCAAACACTCATGGAACAATTGGGCGTGAGTGATGACACTTTAAATCACTTAATACAACAACTCGAACAATGCCCAACCGTGCAAGCCGCTAAAATATCGGGTTCAGGCTTAGGCGATTGTGTCTTAGGGCTTGGAACCTTACCCCCCGAACAACTCAAACCATTTAAAGACTTTCAAGTTCTGCAAGTCAATATCACCCCGTTAGGGGCTTTTACAAAAGCAATCGAGACACCATTATGAGCGACTCATTTCAACGCCAACAACGCTTTGTCCACCAAGTGATCGGGCATCAACTTCCCAACCATAACAAACTTGCCCCACTTAAGCGCCAAGGCCATGGTATTGCACCGGTTAATATTGCGCTGAGCAAGTATTGGGGCAAACGTGATACCATCTTAAACCTGCCCATGAATGGCAGTGTCTCCATTAGCCTACCTGGCCTTGGTACCGAAACCACACTCACGCTCACGCCCATTTCTGAAAATTCGCCCCACCCTATCGATTCGGTTCAGCTCAATGGCGAATCTCTCAGCGATGACAACCCTTTTTGTATTCGTTTAACCGATTTTTTAGAACTGTTCAGACCTGAAAACCATACCTTTACCATCCACACCCACAACACCGTTCCCACGGCGGCTGGGTTAGCTTCTTCTGCCTCAGGCTATGCCGCACTGGTGCTGGCGTTAAATGATCTATTTCAATGGCAATTACCGCCTCAAAAACTCTCGTTACTGGCTCGATTAGGCAGCGGCAGTGCCAGCCGCTCTCTTTATTCAGGCTTTGCCATTTGGCATAAAGGCGAGCAACCCGACGGACTTGACAGCTACGCCGAACCCATTGCAACGCAATGGCCTGAACTCTGTATTGGTCTTGTTAAGGTGGACGTGCAACAAAAACCGATCAGCTCCACGACGGGCATGCAAAATACCGTCAATACCTGCGACCTCTATCAAGCGTGGCCAGCGCAAGCTGAAAAAAATATGCAGACGATTTTAGAGGCGATTGAACAGAAAAATTTTGAACAACTCGGACAAACAGCCGAACACAATGCGCTGAGTATGCACGCTACCATGATGGCAACTTGGCCCCCCATTGTCTACTGGCAACCCGAATCACTGGCGGCAATGCAAACCGTATGGCACTTGAGAAAACAAGGGATTGCGGTCTATTTCACGATGGACGCTGGGCCAAATTTAAAATTGCTGTTCTTAGAAACACAAAAGCCTGCAATTCAGCAGGCTTTTGGTGAGACCGAAGTGATTCAACCGTTTAAATCCTAACCACTCCGCTCAAGCGTAATGGAGAGAAGAGCTTATTTCACCACCGTTAAAGTTGGTTTCTTTTTAGCCGACTTAGAGGGCGATTTTTTCTTCCCGCTCTCTGGTGTGGTGGAACCTTCAACCGCCTTCGGTTTTTTACCCTCAACGGCCGACAGTGTTGGCGGTGCTTCAAGCGCCTCCTCTTCACCCTTCAACAGCTCCTCTGGATAAGGCTCTGGCGGGAAAGGCATCCCTTGTCCGTTTTCACGAGCAAAAATAGCCAATACCGCTTCTGGTGGAAAACCGAGCGTAGCTTCAACGCCGCCAAAACGGGCTTTAAAAGTAAACCACGTATTGTCCATCGAAAGTGCAACCACCGCCGAAGGCGCCATATTCAAAACAATAACGCCCTCTTGAGCATGCTCTTGAGGAACCTTTACTCCCGGGTAGTTGGCATCTACTTGTAGATGAGGTGTCCAGCCATTGTCTACAATCCAGTCGTACATCGCTCGAATAATATAGGGTTTATTTGAAATCATAATCCAACCTTACACAATGTCTCTCATATCAATTTCATCGTCCGATAAGCTCTCCATAAACATCTCACGACTCAGCACCTTCTCTTCATAATCACGAATCGGCTTCGCTGACTTAGGCAGTTCAACCCCCAAAGAAGGCAAGCGCCATAATAAGACGGACATACTGACATCCACTAACGAATAGTCATCACTCATAAAGAATAACTTATGTTCAAATGCAGGAATCAACTGCACTAAACGCTCTTGCAGATCACGACGAGCCGTTTTAACGTCCTCTTTAACATCACTTTTATTAATGGTGTCAATTAATGGGTACCACTCCGTCTCAATTTGACGCAACATTTGACGCGCTCGCGCTTTTGAAATAGGGTCTACCGACATTAATGGCGGGTGCGGAAAACGCTCATCCAAATACTCAATCATCACTTGAGGGTCCGATAATACAAGGTCGCGATCCACCAGTGTTGGTAAGGTACCATAAGGGTTTAACTCTAATAAATCTTCAGGCAAATTATCAACATCCACCTCTACGATTTCCATTGGAATGTCTTTCTCTTTGGCAACTAAACGCACTCGATGAGACTTAGGACATTTTGAATCAGAAAATAGTACAATAACCGAACGCTTAGTGGCGGAAATTTCAGACATGGATAAACTCCTAGTTTATTTGAATAGCAGAAATAAAAACGAATCTAACCAGTATACACCCCTTGTCAAGGGGTTAAACCTTTCGTAATCCAAACGCAATGCCTTTCTCAATATTATCCAACCCTTGTTGCAAGGCAAATAGACGATCTACGCCCAGTGCGACACCACTGCAATCGGGCAGTGGCTGTTGCTTTAATGCCAATAATAAATTTTCATCTAATGGAATGGATGCATAACCAAGCAGCTTTCGTTCACGCAACGAGTCTTCAAAACGCGCACGATACTGTTGCACATCGGCCAACTCGTGATAACCATTCGCTAACTCAATGCCATTAACAAACAACTCAAAGCGTTCGGCTACTTCTGGATTATTTGCAGCAACTTGTGCCAATGCCGCTTGACTGGCTGGATAGTGGTATAAAAACGTCAAGCAGGGTTGCCCATTTTGAACACCTAAGTTTGGCTCAATCACTTCCGTCAACACTAACTGCTCCCATAACGCCTTATCATTTTGATCCACGCCCACAATCTCTGCAATACCGTGTGTCGCTAAACACTGTTGACACTGCTCGGCCGTTGCCGTAAAAATGTTCTCAATATTGGCGTGTTGTACAAATGCTTGCTGGTAGCTAATCTGCTCTACCGTTAAAATAGGTGAAGAATTAACACTTAATACCTGCTGAACCAATGTGGCGACTTCTGCCATCAACTCAAACATCGAAAAGCCTAAGCGATACCACTCCAACATCACAAATTCAACTTGGTGACGAGGACTCAACGCATCCTGCCGAAAGACTTTACCTAAGTAAAAAATATCGCCACTGCCTTGGCACAGCAGTCGTTTCATTGGGTACTCTGGCGAGGTCTGTAAATAATAGGTTTGAGGCTCTCGCTGGCCTGATACCTGAACCTGTGTGGTTAAGGCGTGTAAATGGCAGTCTGGTACACCAGCCGAAGAGAGCATTGGGGTATCCACTTCGATGACCGAATGGGCATAAAAAAACGCCCGCAACTGCTGAAGCAATTGCGAACGTTTTATAAGCATATCTCGATTCATCCAAATCAATCCATAAACTTATTTAGCACGAGAGAGATACTCCCCTTTCTCGGTATTAACAATAACCTTCTCACCAATTTGCACAAATAATGGTACTTGAACCACTGCCCCCGTTGAAAGGGTCGCTGGCTTACCACCCGTTCCAGCGGTATCCCCTTTTAAACCGGGATCGGTATCCACAACTTCTAAGGTAATTTGTTTGGGCGGAGTCACGGCAATTGGCTGGCCATTAAACAGCGTCACGGTACACATATCTTGCTCAATCAACCACTTGGTCACATCGGCTACCGCAGCTTCCATGGCTTGATATTGGTCAAAGGTGCTCGGATCCATAAAGTGCCAAAAGTCACCATCGGTGTATAAATACTGTAAATCGGTATCCACCACATCCGCGGCTTCTACCTTTTCACCCGATTTAAAGGTTTTTTCTAACACTCGACCCGTCATCAGATTACGATAGCGCACACGATTAAACGCCTGCCCTTTACCCGGCGAGACACTGGTGGTCTCCACAATCGAGCACGGCTGACCGTCCATTAAAAATTTTAAACCGTTTTTAAATTCGTTTGTACTGTACGTTGCCATATCTTTACCTGAATACTTGTCATAGAATAATCGACCTATTCTAACGTAAAAACCTCTTATATAATACTCCCTAAACTATGACTCACACCACAAAAACGCCTGTTCAGCAATTATGCGACACACTTCACTTAACCGCTCAAGAAGTTCAAACGCTAAAGGTTGATGGCAACAGCCCTTTTCCCCTCAAAATTTCAAACGATTTTTTCGCCCAAATCCAGCCCAAACAGCCCAATGACCCACTGTTAAAGCAGATCTTACCTTTACAGATTGAACATCAAGTCGCCAAAGGGTTTAGTCAAGACCCCGTAAGTGATTTAACCTTTAATCCAACCCCGAGTTTAATTCACAAATACCACGGTCGTGTCCTACTCATCGCCAGCCCTAAGTGTGATATTCACTGCCGCTACTGCTTTCGCCGCCACTTTCCTTATAGCGAACAGAGCAATACCCGCCACTGGCAAAAGGCACTGGCGTATATTCAACAAGACAAGAGTATTCATGAAGTCATCTTAAGCGGTGGCGACCCCATGAGCCTTACCGAAAAATCACTGGTCAGCCTCATTCAAAAAATTGAAGCAATTCCACATGTTAAAACGCTAAGGATTCACAGCCGTACCCCAGTTATCTCGCCCAGTACCGCACCAGCAAATACATTTTTGGAGTGGGCAACACAGACGCGACTCAATAAAGTACTGGTGGTGCACTGCAACCATGCAAATGAGTTGAGTCATCAAACCGAAACCCTGTTTTTACGTTACAAAGTCGCCGGGTTTCACCTGCTCAATCAGAGTGTGTTGCTAAAAGGGGTTAATGACCAAGTTGAGGCACTGGAAACGCTCAGCCACGCTCTATTTAAACAAGGGGTGCTTCCCTACTACTTAAATCAACTCGATCGCGTACAGGGCGCTGCGCACTTTGAAGTAACAGACGACACGGCAATCAAGCTACATACGCAACTACGTGAACGCTTGCCGGGTTATTTACTTCCAAAACTCGTACAAGATTTACAACAAGCAACCTATAAGAGTCCATTAATATCGTCCTCCATATAAGGATTTTATGCTATATTTAACATTTTCCTTTATCTTGAGACCTTTGCACGAGAGGGACGCGAGAGAAAAAAGAGATAAAATTTGGCTAATTGAGGCGGAAATCGCAGGGAATACCTAGGTATTCGCAAGATTTTCAACAAAAATTAGGCATATTTTAGCCTTTTTTATCCGTGTATCCTTCTCGTGCAAAGGTCTCATCTTCTATAAAGAGGGCTTATATTCGTCATGCATGAAATGACAAAACAACGTATTCGCCCCGTTTGGCAGCAAGGTTTGAAAACCAATTCAAAAATAACTTATTATTTTTTAAGCACCCTATCGTTTGCACTTCTCTTAGCCCTTCCTTCACTCTTGCAAGCTGCAGAGCAAAAACAAGCCTTACTTCTTCAACCGAGTGCACTTCATCAAGCACTGCAGCACACTCCAAACAATCTCATTATTATCGATACTCGAACCCCTCAAGCATATTTATCTGGACATATTCCAACCGCCATTAACCTGCCTATTGATCAACTCTATCGAACCGTTGACCACATTAAAAAGCGTATTATTAGCCCCTTAACGTTTCAACAACTGGTTGAAAAAATAGGACTTAAAAAGAGTGACTCCGTCGTCTTTTATGCCGGTTACAACCCGCTTGATGCCACACGAGCACTCTGGACATTTGAGTTCTACGGTCACCCTGTAAATCGTATTTTAGATGGTGGTTTTCCTGCTTGGGAGTGGGAAACGCTTCCTGTTGAAAAAAAGATCAATCAACGCCCGCCTTCTCAATACACGGTTAAAATTAACCCTAAACGCCTCGCTTCAAAGTTTAAAACGCTGGTCGCAACACAATCTACAAACACACTGATTATTGATGCTCGCCCTCAATCTGATTTTTATGGTTTTACAACAAGAGGTGAACGATCAGGACACATACCAAATGCCGTCAATCTTGATTTTTCAAAACTCTTTACTACCTCTAAATACCCGACTTCAAGCACGAACATTTCAACCTTTATTGATACCGAACAGTTTAAAAAATTGCTCGCCAAACTGCCCCAAAAATCTCAGATTATTCTTTACTGCAATGCGGGTTCAGAAGCCAGCGCACTCTATTTTTCTTTTCGACAAATGAATCAAGAGGTCTCTATTTATGATGGCTCTTGGCTTGAGTGGAGTGCCGACGAGACGCTTCCGATCGCCCTTAACCAACCCCCAAAAAACTTTCCTCCCCAAACCTATCAAATGGAATTGCTTGAATGATCTTAAGAGTAAAGCTGAACCTATTGCTGATGACAATTCTACTGTTAACCAATGGAAGCTTGGCCTATTTTTTAAGTGAAAAACAGAAGGCGATTATTTCAGACAATATTGAGATTCAAGCCGAAGCGATTAGTACATTAATTGCCAAAGATGCGATTCAGCTCATTCTGCTCAACACACCTAACCATGCCACCGACATTTCAACCAAGTTAAGCACGATAAAAACACTCTCAAAAACCGATATTTACAACGCGAAGGGGCAAAATATTTTAACCATCGAAAATCCAGATTACCTTAATAAAACAGACCTGATCAGAAAACAGCTCCCTCTCTCTTTTTCAGGGTCAACGTTAGGGCATATTGAACTCTTTTTTACCAAAGACAGCTATGATGAGGCCGCTGAAAGTTTAACGCTGTTTTTAATGCAAATTTTTGCCGTTGGTTTAGCACTCACCCTTCTCTTTGCTCTCTACCTCGACCGCTTCTTTAGTAAGCGTATTTCTCATCTCAACAGGGCGTTAGAAGCCACCTCAAACCAGCAGGATTACAGCATTCGACTGCCCGAAAAACACACCGATGAGATCGGTAAAGCCTATCAAAACTTCAATCAACTGGTTGAAAATACCGAACAATTGCTCAGCAAGCAAGCAACACAAGAGCAGCTACTACAGTTTCAAGCCAACCACGACACCTTAACGGGACTATATAACCGCCTTTACATCACTGCCGCCTTAAAAAATCTCATTGCGGAAGATCGGAGTAAAAAAACACATGCACTGTGCTATTTTGATTTAGATAAATTTAAAATTATTAATGATAGTTTTGGGCATCCCGTCGGGGATCAACTCCTGATTAAACTTGCCGCACATATTGAACAATTCATTAACACCTTGCCTCAAACCCAAGTGGCACGAATTGGGGGCGATGAGTTTGTTCTAATCGTACAGGACACCGATGAACAACAGCTGTTACAGATATTAAAAGCACTCAATACACTCATTCAAGAGTTTAGGCTCGACTACCAAGGTCAAAAGCTCTCCGTTGGCGTGAGTATTGGTGCCATTCTATTTTCTACCCCTTGCGACAGTATTCACACCCTTTTTTCAGCGGCTGATACGGCTTGTTATCATGCCAAAAACAAAGGCGGCAATACGCTCTCTATTTTTTGGCTCAACAGTCCAGAACTGCAAATTGAAAAAGAACTCATCAACTGGGTACAACGCATTCGTAATGCGATCAGCAACCGTCAATTACTGGTCTATTTACAACCGATCATTCAAAGCCAAACCATACTCAATAAAAAGCCCTCTTATGAGTCCTTAATTCGACTGCAAGAGGGCAGTGAAATTATTCCTCCCTTTGCATTCATTCCTACGCTCGAACGATTTCACATGATGCCTGAAATCGATTTTTATATGGTACAAGAGGTCGTCACTCACCTTAGTGAACATCCTGAGTTTTTAAATACCGTAAACCATATCTCTATCAATCTATCAGGCACCACCCTAACCATTCCCGATGCCGCAGAGCGTATTATTGAGATCATTGAAGCCTCACAACTGCCCTTTCATAAGTTTTGCTTTGAAATTACCGAAACCACGGCGGTCTCTAATCTAAAAGAGGCCAAAGTATTTATTGATACCCTCTCTCAAAAAGGTTGCCTCTTCTCTTTGGATGATTTTGGTACGGGCATGGCATCGTTTGAATACTTGTACGCCTTACCGTTGAATACGCTAAAAATTGATGGCAGCTTTATTAAAGATATTACCGAAGACCCCATTAAGTTCGAGATGGTCAAGTCCATGCAGAACATTGCCAATTTAATGGATTTAGAAACGGTCGCAGAGTATGTTGAAAATCAAGCGACTATTGATAAGTTAAATGAGATTGGGGTGCATCACCATCAAGGCTATCACTACAGCAAGCCTAAGCCAATACAGTTCTTTTTGGATACCTTTCTTAAGAGACCTTTGCACGAAAGGATGCACGGATAAAAAAGGCTGAAATACGCCTGATTTTCGTTGAAAACCTTGCGAATACCTAGGTATTCCCTGCGATTTTCGCCTCAATCAGCCAAATTTCATCTCTTTTTTCTCTCGCGCCCCTCTCGTGCAAAGGTCTCCTTAAAAAAGACTCCAATTAATTCCCCCCCTACTTACGGTTCAAAGCCGTACCGTGTTTTGAACCCGCATCCCTCAACGCCTAGCCAGTCGGCAACCTTTGGAAACCACTCCGGCGCGGTATAAAACTGTTCGTTCACGACGGTTAAGATTTTTTGGCGATAAACGTCATAGTCAAATTCTTTACCCGTCACCACATAGTAGGTGATACCCTGTCCGATCTCAAACGGTTGAACCTCTAGGGAGGTAAAGAATGGCTGTAATTTTTTTAGCGCTTTTTCATGCGGTACAAAAATGGTTAAGGTTTGACCATCCATCGCCTTAAAATTCGTTTTTTTATCGTCTTCCCGACCATATTTTGAGGTACTCATAAAGACATGAATATCATCATTTTGGCAGTGATACGATAGCACCGACTGCGAACTGTACCCTAAGGTAAACAGCTTCCCTTTTGGCAGTTGGGCGCACACTTTTTCAGGTTGGGTGTAAACCGCGACATGGTGTTTTTGAGAGTCTGGAATCAGCTGATTAACCAACGACAATGCCACCAATAAAACCAACCCCAATACCAACGAACTGTAACCATTAAACAGAACCAGCTTTCGTAGTTGCTCAGGCGACAAACGCACATACAGAAGATAGAGCAAGGTCACGGACAGTAACGGCCAATGCAATCCAACGGGATTGGTAAAGCTCACCAATAACAAAACAGATAATAGAGGCAGTGTGGCAAACAGCACTTGTTTTAATAGGGGGGGAAGATTTTTTTCTTTAAATGATTTTAGCCAATAAAATACCCCCAATGGCGACAATAGCGCGACAATCATCACACTGTAAGTGAGTACATTCCCGATTGAGAACGCACTCTCTGTGGTTCTTGAAAAGAAGTTAAACAGAATATTGTTCCAACAGTGGGTCGCATTAAAATAGAGGTTTTCAGCCACAAACAGCAGCACCACACTGCTCATCACCAGCAGTAGCTTCCAGCCTATTTGGCGAACATAAATCAGCGCATACAACAATAAACCAATCAGCATAAAGGCGGCAAAATATTTGGACAGAAATGCCAAGCCTAAAAACAGTCCTGCCAACAAGGCGTTCCACAGCGTTGGTTGTGCGAAGGTTTTGGCGTAAAAATAGAACGCCACCACGGCAAAAAAGACTAAAACGGTATCGTTCGCGGTGACTACGAACATCAATGAGATTGGTGAAACCAAAAAAGCAAACGCCACATAAAAGGCGATATTGGAATCTATCTTTGGATAAAACTGCAACGCTTGATAGAGCAGATACGCAATCACAATCGCCGCCATAAAGGCAAACGAACGGTAAACCAATAAGTGATCGCCCAGCCCCGTTCCAAACCCATTTAGAACATACAGAACCCAACCCACCATCGGCGGATGATCGTAATACCCTAACTCAAGCGACTGCCCCCAGACAATAAAATAGGCTTCGTCTCCCGTTAACGGCACTTGAAACAGCAACCCCAGTTTTAACAGCATAAACACAAACAATAACCACTGCTCATGCCTTGAACGGGTATTCCAGAAAACGTGTAATGCGGTTAAAAAAGAAAACTTATTTGTATTCATAATGACTCAGAAAGTAAAAATAGGGGGGGGGGAATAATTTTTTAAATGAACATTACAAGGCAATGCTAACCGCATAAGCGGTCACAATACCGACCACAATTCCGCCTAACAGCTCCACTTTAGTATGCCCAATACGCTCTCTTAAAGGTGGGATATCCGAATCTTGTTGCAATCGATTAATCGCCTCCGCTTGCTTGCCAATTTGACGGCGTAAACTATTGGCATCCAATAACACAATAAACGATAACGCCAATGCCACCCCAAATGCAGGATGCTCAATGCCCTCTTGAAAGGCGATGAGTGCCGCCATACTGCTTACGATGGCACTGTGATTACTAGGAAAACCACCATAACCAATCAGTCCAAACGCCAACTGCTTAGCACGAATGCTGTTGACAGCAAACTTAGTACAACCCGCGACCAGCCATGCAATAAACGGCATCAACAGATAAGAGAGCTCCACTTACACCGCCCCCGCTGGCCATAGCGCCCACAAACAGACGCCAATCCAGCCTAATACCGTAAAGAACAGTTGCTTGTCGGCTAACAGTGCATCGGTTGGTGATTCACCCTCTCCCAGCATTTCACTGATGTACCAGTAACGAAACAGGCCAAACAACACAAACGGAATGGTAAACACCATCTCAGGTCGCGCGCTCATCACAAACAGGCTATAAAATAGTAACGCCCCTGTCGCCGCCATCTCAGCGTAACGGTCAATCAACGGCACGGTATAAGAGGCCAAGACCTTTCGCCCCTCTTGCGACGTTTGCACCAACTCTTGACGACGTTTCATCGCCGCTAAAAACAGCGCCAAACATAGGGTCGTGACAAACATCCATGAAGAGACCGGTACCGAAATCGCGGTTGCACCCGCATAGACCCGTAAGACAAAACCAAAAGCGATGGTAAAAATATCCAATACCGGTTGATGCTTCAGATAAAAACTGTACGCGACATTTAACAACAAGTACGCCACAATAATCAGCATAACTTGTGGTTGAAATACAAAACCAACCAACAATATGCCATATAAGATGACTAACAGTATTTTGGCTTGAAAAGGTGATACCTCGCCCGTTGCCAGCGGTCTTTTTAACGACTTAACGGGATGTTTTTTATCCTCTTCAATATCTTTTAAATCGTTGACAATGTAAGTGGCAGATGCGGCCAAACAGAATAGCACAAACGCCCAAAGGGTCTGGCTAATCGCCATAAGGTCTAAAAACAGCCCTGTAAACAGGAGGGGGGCAAAAATAAAGCCATTTTTAAGCCACTGCCTCGGACGCGATAACTTAAACAGCCCCAACAATACCGATTTATTACCTATAGATGGCGGGGGAGAAGTGTTAGAATTCATGCTAAAAATTAATTAACCTCGTAAGGTAGTAAAGTGGTCGTCGGTAATAAGACAAAGATTGCACTAATGTACACGATTTTCGCCCTATTCGCCACCGTGGCGAACAT
>JALSJT010000117.1 GCA_026989175.1 Thiomicrorhabdus sp.
TTCTAGTGGCGGCACTCGCCAGTATTTTAGTGAGTGTTATTGGTATTTTACTCAAAAAACGCTCGGCCAGCTCGCCGATGGCATTTGGCCCTTTCTTGGCATTAGGTGGTTGGGTCGTACTGTTTCTGGGGCCTAACTTATTTTAATTCCGATATAAAAAAGGCACTTATCGAATTTTCGATAAGTGCCTTTTTATTCACCGCTTTTTTCTTGTCCAGAAAAAAACGTTTAAGAACCTAACTGCTTCTCAACCACTTCACATACTTGGTACATCTTCAAGCCATTCGAGTTCACAAAATTCATCACATATTGAAACATGCCAGGATCTTTAATCTCTAGCTCGGTATCAATAATTAAACATTTCTGACCGTTATACAGCTCTGGGTGTAACAAATCAGAATAGACTAAACGCTGATTATAGTAAGTTGCCCCCATTGAGGAGATGCGATCAATCCAATCACTTGGTCTAAATTTACGACCGTCTTCGGTCACACCTTCAATAATATATTTACAATGCACGTATCATCAATCCATTCAGCGTTTCAAAACCCCATTATTCTAACATAAAACCAAACTCAGCTTGATAAATAAACGGTGTAAACACAAGGCTTTCTTCCTCTATTTTCTCCCCATTTAACGTCATAAAATGGCATAATATCGCGTTCTATAAAAATTTTTCAATCGACAGACAAGTCTCGGATAGGTTCATTATGACGCAGTATCAAACGGATGATTTACGAATCAAGCACATCAAAGAAGTTCTCTCACCAGGAGAGCTTCATGAAAAGTACCCGCTTACCGAAACGGCGGCGCAAACCGTTTACGATACCCGTCAGCAAATTCACAACATTTTAGCGGGACGTGATGACCGAATTTTAGTGGTCATTGGTCCCTGCTCCATCCATGACCCCGCCGCCGCCCGTGATTACGCCAGTCGCTTAAAGGGTCAAATTGAAAAATACAAAGACGATCTGTTAATTGTGATGCGCGTCTATTTTGAAAAACCGCGTACCACCGTTGGCTGGAAAGGGCTCATTAATGACCCTGACCTGAACGAGTCCTTTCATATCAATAAAGGATTGGGGCTCGCACGCTCTTTACTGTCTGACATTAATAACATGGGCGTACCTGCGGCGACTGAATTTTTAGATCTCATTTCGCCACAGTACATAGCGGATCTAATCTCATGGGGTGCAATTGGCGCGAGAACCACCGAAAGCCAAGGCCATCGAGAACTGGCGTCTGGCCTCTCTTGCCCCGTTGGTTTTAAAAACGGCACCGACGGCAGTTTCCGAATTGCGGTCGATGCGATTCGTGCAGCGAACAATCCACATATCTTTTTATCAATGACCAAAAATGGCCACTCTGCTATTTTTGAGACCATTGGTAACGAGGACTGCCACGTTATTTTACGCGGCGGGAACGATGGCCCGAACTATGAAGCCAAATTTGTCAAAGAAGCGGTTGAACAACTGCAAGCAGCGGGCGTTGAAGACAAGCTGATGGTGGATTGCAGTCACGCCAACAGCCAAAAACAGCACCAAAACCAACTCATTGTGGCCGACTCCATCGCAGAGCAACTGACATCAGGCAATGACAACATCATGGGCGTTATGATCGAAAGCCATTTGGAAGCGGGTCGCCAAGACATTGAACCCGGTAAACAACTGACTTACGGGCAAAGCATTACTGATGCCTGTATTCACTGGGATGACAGCTTAGAGGTACTCGAGACCCTTGCGAAGGGCGTAAAATCACGTCGAAACGCAGGTACATCCTAAAAGAAAGCAAGGGGGGGAGAATTTTTATAACTTTAAAAATGGCAATACCCTATTTTCTCCCCCCCCCTACCTTCTTGTACAACCCCTTGCTTTAAACACTGAATACCCTCTTGAAGCACAATAGAACCAATGGCCGTTAGGCAAACACCTTTGGCATTTAACCGTGCTTTAAGCGCTGGGTAATTCTCTTTTTTCAAGGTTAAGCACAGCTGATAATCATCGCCACCTGACAGAGGTAAACTCCAGTCATTCGTTTGCTCGACATAACGCGCTACACCTGAAGAGAGCGGTAACTGAGTCAGTTCAATATCGGCACCTAATACGCTATGTTGAATAGAAGCTGAAATCTCATTTTGATTTTTCTCCCCCCCCTCTCTTGCTAATCGAGCATTTGATTGCTGTAAAACATGCCCTAAATCAGCCAACAAACCATCCGAAATATCAATCGCACTGCTCACCAATCCCCTAAGATCTGCACTGATTGCCAATTGAGGCATCGGTCGATTTAAGCCATTAAGTGCTTGTTGCTTTTCCGTCGTAGAAAGTTCTTGCTCTAAAAATTTCGCAGGCCAATCGTTTAATGCCAACTTTAAACCTAACGCCCCTTCGCCCAGAGTATTGGTAACACAAATACAGTCTCCAACTTGTGCGCCAGAGCGTAAAATCGCTTGTTGATTCGGCACCCAACCTTGGGCGGTAATGGTAATGGTGAGCGGCCCTTTGGTGGTATCTCCACCAATTAATGGAATGGCAAATAAC
>JALSJT010000118.1 GCA_026989175.1 Thiomicrorhabdus sp.
GGTAAAGCGATCGTTATCGGTTTACAGAGTCTTTTTTTATCATGTCAATTGCGATATCGGTTAGGTTTTAGATTCGGGAAACGCTTGTTACTTGATAATGTGATTTTAAATTTTCTCCCCCCCCCCTACATTTTTAAAGAGGGGGCTTTTAGGATAAAAAAGTATGTCAGAAGTGTTTATTGGCCGACAGCCTGTTTTAGATCGCTATATGAATGTCTTTGCTTATGATTTACAGTTTTATCAAGGTTTAACCCCCTCTAGTGAAGCAACGCTACACGCCACACACGCCTTAATTACTAAAATTCAAGAAGCGATCGGTTTTCAATCGATTGTTGGCAAGCATACTGCGATGGTGCATTTACCCCCTCAAATGATACGTAAAGAGTTTCTGCCTCGTTTTGATGCATTGCACCCGATGATGTTGGAAGTTTCAAAGGGTGTAATCGGCAATGCGCAGGTGCTTCGAAGCTTGAAAGAGTTAAAGCAATTAGGATCCAGTATTGTTCTGGGCGAATTTATTGATGCAAAAACCAGTGCTAAGCTGGCGAGTATCAGTGATTTTGTCAAAATAGATGCAGATGGTAAAGATGGCGTAGCCCTTAAACGGATGATTGATGCCTTCCATCAACAAGGGATTAAAGTGATTGCCCAAAAAGTGGAGACTGAAGCGCAATTTCAGATATTGAAAACGTTAGGGTTTGACTATTTTCAAGGGTATTTCTTTAACAGTCCAACCATTATTAATGGCAAGAAACTGTCAGGA
This sequence comes from Thiomicrorhabdus sp., assembly GCA_026989175.1. GTDB lineage: Bacteria > Pseudomonadota > Gammaproteobacteria > Thiomicrospirales > Thiomicrospiraceae > Thiomicrorhabdus. The sequence goes on from JALSJT010000118.1 coordinate 764, forward strand.
AATCGTTTGATTCTGCTACAGCTACTTGCTAAAGTGAATGAACCCTCGACTCGCTTTCAAGAACTGTCTGAAATGATTAGTCGAGATGTGGCGTTGAGTTATAAACTCCTCGAAGCGATTAATAACCCTGCTGCAATGGTTCCCATTCGCGTTGAAAGCATTTCTGACGCATTAAAATACTTGGGTTTAAACCGCTTAAAATTCTGGGTCAATACCTTGATGTTATCCAATATGGAAGGGGTCCCTAAAGAGTTGTTGACCAGTTCACTGGCACGTGCTAAATTTTGCGAGCGATTGGCCGCCGATACCGAGTACGCAAAAGAGAAAGAGAGTTTCTTTTTAGTCGGTTTATTCTCAAATTTGGGTGCTTTCTTTAAAGTTCCGCTTGAAGATGTGGTGATGGAGATGCCGTTGTCCAATGAAATAAAAGCCGCTTTAGTGCAGCGCTATGGTGCAATGGGCGAAGCACTGTCGGTTGTGGAGCAAGTTGAGAAACTTAATGCCTCATCCAGCCAGATTAAATTTGAACAGTTAGATGTTGCAGAGCTTTCAGAGCGTTTTATGCTCGCAAATGCTTGGGCGCAACAAGCAATTTTATGAGACCTTTGCACGAGAGGGACGCGAGAGAAAAAAGAGATAAAATTTGACTGATTGAGGCGGAAATCGCAGAGAATAGCTAGCTATTCACAAGGTTTTCAACAAAAAGCAGACATATTTTAGCCTTTTTTATCCGTGTATCCTCTCGTGCAAAGGTCTCTTTATAAATGAATTTTTTCTTTCCCCCCTTACTAAGATTTAGGAGCAGTTCATGGCAATGGAATCCATTAATCCAGCAAATGGTGAGTTATTAGGCACTTTTGAAACGTGGGATCAAGCGACATTAGATGATGTTGTAACCCAAGCAGGGTATCAGTTTAAAGAGTGGTCGCAACTGACCCCAATTGAAGATCGTTGTACGATGATGAAACGCGTCGCCAATGTGTTGCGTGACGATAGTGAACAGCTCGCTGAACTTATTACGTTAGAGATGGGTAAAACTTTTATTGAGGCACAAGGCGAAATTGAAAAGTGTGCCAAGGTGTGTGACTACTATGCGGAAAAAGGCCCCGAGTTCTTAGCCGATGAGATGGTCGAAACCGATGGTTCCAAGAGTTATGTTAACTATCAACCATTAGGCGTTGTGTTAGCGGTGATGCCTTGGAACTACCCTTTTTGGCAAGTCTTTCGTTTTGCCGCACCGGCACTCGTCGCTGGAAATATTGCGATTTTAAAACACGCATCAAATGTTCCACAGTGTGCTTTAGCATTAGAAGAGGTCTTTCGAAAAGCAGGTTTTCCAGAAAACATTTTTACCTCCTTGATGATTGGTGCACGCATGGTCGAAAGCGTGATTCGTCACCCTGCGGTCAGAGCCGTAACCTTAACCGGCAGTGAAAATGCAGGTCGACAAGTCGCTAGTGTGGCAGGATCTGAGCTAAAGAAAACGGTACTTGAGCTTGGTGGTTCAGATGCCTTTATTGTGCTGGACAGTGCCAATATGAAAGACGCGGTGGCGGGTGCGGTTGCCGGACGTTTCTTAAACATGGGACAAAGTTGTATTGCCGCCAAACGTTTTATTATCGACCAAAGTCGTTTTGAAGAGTTTGTCGAGCAATTTAAAATCGCGATTGAAGAGAAATTTGTGGCAGGCGATCCAATGGATGCCGCAACCACGCTAGCACCGATGTCTCGCCAAGACCTTCTTGAAGAGATGCACGAACAAGTGATGAGAGCGGTTGAACAGGGCGCCACCTTAGTGACGGGAGGCTATCAACTCGATCGCCCAGGAAGTTATTATGCTCCGACCATTTTAACTGGCATTACTAGTGACATGCCTGCGTACAGCGAAGAGTTCTTTGGCCCCGTTGCCATGGTGTTCTCTGCCAGCGAACCCGCACATGCATTAGGCATTGCCAATTCCATTAATTATGGTTTAGCGGGTTCAGTATGGAGTGACGATTTAACCACGGCAGAAACCATTGCACGAGGCATGGAATCCGGAGCGACCTTTATTAACAGCCCAAGTTTTTCAGACCAAAGAATGCCATTTGGTGGGGTAAAAAATTCAGGATACGGTCGTGAGTTGTCTTCACACGGGATTCGTGAATTCATGAATGTGAAATCGATCTGGATTAAATAATGCTCGACCTGCTGTTAAAAACCCTTTCAGATCTCAAAGAACCCGCCATATTATGGCGGTTATTCATTCCCTTTCTTGCTTCCATTGTTCTGGTCTCTATTTTAGGCTATGGTCTGTTTGGGGTCTTTCTATTCAGTGACTTTGTCACGGGTAATCCAATGGTGGTCAATGTCACCACCTGGACAACCGAAGCCGAACAAACCATTGGCGCGATTCCAGTTATTGGCGTGGTGTTATTGTGGATTGTAACCGCTGTTTTTGCTGTGGTTGCCGGCATTTTAGGTGTGTTACTAGGCAGTTATTTGATTTTGCTGTTTGCGATGATCATTACTGGGTTTATGACCGACAGCATTGTTAAAGTGGTGCATGATAAACACTACCCCAATGTCGATTATCAAGGGCATGGTTCCATGTTAGGAATGTTGGGGAAGATGCTTAAATTTGGCGTGTTATTGTTACTGCTTTTTTTACTCACGTTCCCACTGCTATTTGTGCCATTAATTAATATTGTTTGGTTCTGGTTGCTCGGCTTCTTATTCTTTCGATACGCACTGACCTTAGATGTTGGTCAAGTGATCTTGCCCGAAAAAATGTTTAACGACATTAAAGGGTTAGGCGCTTGGTCACCCACTTTAGTGTTAGGGCTGTTCTTTTTATTAAGCACCTTTCCTATATTGGGGTTATTTGCCCCCGTTTTTGGGGTGATCGCCCTATCACATTACTATTTTGATTATCTTTCAACCATGCCAAAAACAACGGATTCCGCTGAATAGACTTTTCAGAAGTTTTGAGGGGTTACTTTTTTTTATTCAAACTGATTTCGATTATGCGCTTGGCTAAAGTCTTGGGTAGGGCCTAATGGAATGATGCCACTCGGGTTGATGGTATCGTGACTGCCGTAATAGTGTGCTTTGGTGTAATCTAAATCGACCGTTTCAGCAATTTTTTCATATTGATAGAGATCGAGCACATAGTTAAAAAGACTGGGATAGTCGATCAATCGTTTTAGGTTGCATTTAAAATGCCCATAATAAACCGCATCAAAACGAATTAAGGTGGTGAAGAGGCGAATATCGGCTTCTGTGAGTTGGTTTCCAACAAGGTAGCGTTGGGTAGAGAGGCGCTCTTCACAGACCTCTAACGCATTGAATAGCTTTGTGACCGCCCGTTCATAAGGCGCTTGCTGTGTGGCAAACCCTGCTCGGTAAACGCCATTATTAATGTTGTCATAAACGAATGCATTTATCTCATCAACCTCTGTTTGCTGTGTTTCAGGATAGTAATCTCCGGGGGTGGCGCCAAGGTGGTCAAACTCCGTGTTGAGCATTCGAATGATTTCAGAGGATTCATTATTCACGGCGGTTTGCTGTTTTTTATCCCACAGTAAGGGCACACTGACAACACCAGTAAAATCTGGTTTTGCTAAGCTATAAATTTCATGCAGTCGCGTTTTGTGATTAATGAAATCCTCTACAACTCCAGTGCCTTCATGGAAGGTCCAGCCTTCTTGGTCACTCATATAAGAATTTACGACCGAGACGGAAATCATCTCTTCCAGCCCTTTTAGTTTTCGCATGATCAGCACGCGGTGTGCCCAAGGGCATGCAAGTGAAATATAAAGATGATAGCGGTTGGCTTCTGCTTTAAAGCCTCCAACCCCTGTTGAACCCGCTTTGCCATCGACAGTGATCCAGTTTCTAAAAACAGACTCCATGCGTTTAAACTCACCTTGTGTGGTTTTCGTGTCATACCAAACAGGCTCCCAGTGTCCATTAACTAAAAATCCCATGTTATGTCCTTGAATGCTAGTTTTGGTGTTTTTGATGGTTGAATAAAATAAGGGGGGAAGAAATGTTGGAGGCAGAGCTGTTACTCTGACCCCAGTATTGGTTTTTATTTTTTGGCTTTCTTCTTTTTAGGTCGCTTTGCTTTGCTGGATTTTTTCTTCTTTTTGCGTTTTTTAAGGGTATCTTTTAAGGTAAAGCTGGGTTCCAGTCCTGCGATTTTTTCAACGGGTAGAGACTGTTCAAGGTGGTACTCAATACGCTCTAGGTTTTTTAAATCGTGTCGTTCCACAAGATTGATGGCGATGCCGACTTGTTGGGCGCGTCCCGTTCGTCCGATACGGTGAATATAGATGTCACCTCGGTAGGGAATGTCGTAGTTGATCACGTGGGTGATTTGTAGCATATCGAGTCCACGCGCGGCAACGTCGGTGGCGACCATCACTTTGATTTTATTGCTTTTAAATTTTTTGAGTTTTTCGAGGCGAACCGCCTGAATAAAATCGCCATGGAGTACTTGAGCGGAGATGTTTTGCGATTGTAGCCACTCGGTGACTTCAATCGCTTTCTCTTTTTTGTTACAGAAGACAATCGCACTTTGGCAGCTACTGTCATTCACAATATTCGCTAATATCGCCTGTTTGTGCGCTTTGTCATTGGCTAAATAGACGGCCTGTTGGATCTGTTCGGATTTTTGATTGGGCGCATCCATTTGAACAATTTGCGGTTCTTCTAAAATTTCTTCTGCAAAGCGTTCAATTCCTTTTCCAGAGAGCGTGGCGGAAAAAAGCCCCGCGATGAAATCGGTTGGGATCGAATCGAGTAAGGCTCGTACCGTTGGGCCTTGTCCCATATCGAGCATCCGGTCGGCTTCATCGATAATAACAATTTCAATATAAGAGAGGTCAACATGCTCCTCTTCCATCAATTTGGCAAGACGGCCAGGGGTGGCGACTAAAATATCACAGTGCTGAGTCAGTATTTCGGTCTGTTGAGTCTGTTTAAAGCCGCCGGTAATGATGACTGAGGGAAAGTTGCCGTAGCTTCCCAGTTGATTAACCACTCGGTGAATCTGAAAGGCGAGTTCGCGTGTGGGGGATAAAATGAGTACACGCGGGTGTCTGCTAGAGCGTTTGGGTTCGTCGAGCAGGTATTGCAAGATGGGCAAAACAAAAGCGGCGGTTTTTCCGGTTCCAGTCGCCGCACCCGCGAGTATGTCTTGGCGTTCGAGTAAAATGGGAATGGCGGCTTCTTGAATCGGGGTCGGCTTATGATAGCCCTGTTTTTTGATGGCTTCTAATAGGATGTCATCTAAGTCAAAATCTTCAAAAGTCATGTTTTTCCCACAGTATTTAGCTACGATTAATTTTATAGCAGGGATTATACGTGCTTGCATCAATTTTCATGCGTTTTTGTTCGACAAAGCTTTGTAAAAGATCGTCCATTGCCACCATGATGGCTGGATCGCCATGGAGTTCAAAAGGACCATGCTTTTCAATCTCTCTCACGCCGTCTTGTTTGACGTTACCTGCAACAATGCCTGAGAAGGCTTTACGCAATTGGCTGGCGAGTTCATGAATGGGTTGGTTTTTATGTAAGTTCAGTTGTGACATGGTTGCATGGGTTGGAATAAAAGGGGTTTGCAAATCTAGGGTGAGCTTTAAATTCCAGTTGTAGTAATAGGCGTCACTGCTCGCTTTACGGTTTTGTCGAATCAGCGCCATAAATTCCGTCATTCGAGTAGCCACATCACGTGGTCGGTTAATGATCACCTCAAGATGTTGGGTCGCTTCAGCGCCAAGCGTGATGTTAATAAAATTAATCACTGACTCAAAGTAGGCTTTACTCGCTTCATTGCCCGTTAAAATGACCGGAAGAGGAAGGTCTTTATTGTCTGGGTGCAGTTTGATACTGAGCAGATAAAGCAACTCTTCCATCGTGCCGGGGCCGCCTTGGAAAATAATAATACCGTGTCCTAAACGCACAAAGGCTTCTAGGCGTTTTTCAATGTCGGGATAAATACACAGTTCGTTCACAATGGCATTGGGGGCTTCGGCGGCGATAATTTCAGGCTCGGTAAGGCCAATATAACGCGCGTTATGATTTCGTTGTTTGCCGTGTCCGAGCACGGCACCTTTCATCGGCCCCTTCATCGCACCAGGGCCACAGCCAGTACAAATGTCTAAATTACGTAAGCCGAGTTCATAACCCAGTTTTTTGGTGTATTTGTATTCACTTTCTGGGATGGAGTGTCCGCCCCAGCAAACCACAATATTTGGGTTCAGGTTAGGGTGCATTAACTGAGCATTACGGGCAATGTGAAACACGGCATTGGTGATGCCTTCTGAGCTATTTAAGTTAAACTGTGGGTTCTCTAAAATGTCATTTCGGGTGTAAACTAAATCTCGAATCACGGCAAACAGATGCTCTTTTAAACCGACAATGAGTTGATTGTCTACAAAGGCGTTGGCAGGTGGGTTTTTAAGCGTGACCTGTACGCCACGTCCTTTAACGGTGACTTTAATATCAAAATCTGGGAATTTTGCACGCAGTCCATCGTTACTGTCCTCTTTGGATCCTGTATTTAACACCGCTAAGGCGCACTGAACCAATAAGTCATTCAGACCGTCATCGGAACAGTCACAGAGTTGTTTGGCTTCTTGATGGGATAAAATTTGAAGAGAACCTTCCGGACGGATAATGACTTCTGCAATATTGGTATTCATATTAAGATACACTTCCTGCTTGAAAAGAATTTTTGATTAGAGGTTTTATTATGCGTGACAATCGTCCTTATGAGGAAGGTTTTTTAATTATTTTATTGTTACTGGCTTTACTCGGTTTAATCTGGCTATTTTCGCCTTTTTTAGAGGCGTTATTTTTTGCGATGATTTTGGCGACCGCCAGTTATCGCCTGTATGAGAATTTGCTGCCACACTGTAAAGGCTCAAAAACACTCGCAGCATCGGCGATGAGTACTTTGGTGTTTGTGGGGGTGATTGCGCCCGTAACGTACCTCTTGGTTGAGGTGAGTTTACAGGTTGGGCAGTTGTATGGGGATGCTCAGTTGTGGATCGCGTCACAAAACTCAGAAAGTTTGACCAGTTTGAACGCCTCTCTATTGAGTTATTTACCGATTAGCGAAACCGCACAGAGCAGTGCCTTAGAGCAAATTAAAGCCAATTCGGAAAAAATTATCGCTTTTGTGCAAAAAACAACGGTCTTTCTCTTAGAGGGTATTGTCGGAACAACCTCCTCCTTTATCGCCTTTATTGGGTTATCGGTGTTTGCGCTGTTCTTTTTTTACCGAGATGGCCACGCCATTGCGAAACACATTGCGATTTTATCGCCGCTTGATAACCGTTATGACCGCATGATTATGCAGCGCTTTGCCAGTTTATCGAGTGTTCTGACATTAAGCGTGGTGGGGATTGCCGTGTTGCAAGGGGTCTCGTTTGCGCTGGTGGCATGGGCGTTAGGTTTGCCTGGGCTGTTTATTGGAATGGCCATTGCGGTAACGTCGTTTATTCCGATTGTCGGTGCGGCATTAGTTTGGATTCCCGTCGCCTTATATGCCTTAGCACAAGGTGAAGTTGTTACCGCGTTGGTACTGGTTTTTTGGGGTGTGGTGATTACTGGCTTTGTGATTGATAATATTGTACGTCCGATCATGATTACCAAGTTGACGAAAACCCTAGGTCAAGCAGGAGAGGGATTGATGGTGGCGAACCATACTTTACTCACGGTACTGTCAACTTTTGCAGGCTTGATCCATTTTGGGGTGATCGGGCTATTTTTTGGCCCAGTCATTGCCGCGATGGCGATTACGATTTTTGATGTCTATGAACATAAAAACTCTAATGTGCTGGATAGAAGTTAGTGATAAGTTGATGGTATTTTTGATGTTATGATAAATGTTTTTGGAATAGGGGATGAAAAATGAGAACTCTTCGGAAGAGAGTGGTTGGCTCGGTAGCCTTAGTAAGCGCCTTGTGTTCAATGTCGGTTTTTTCATCCGGTTATTCGGAACAAGATCCTTATATTGAAGGGTTTAAGGCCTATGCCGAAGAGGTGAAAAGTTACAGTAATGATCTAAACCATTCATTATTAAGTTATGTGGATGAGGTTCAGAAAGCTGAAAAACAGGTGGGCTATATTGGCAAAGCATTGCCCATTCCAAAGGCGATTAAAGTAACTGATGGCGTTTATACAGTGGTTGGCAGTATGATCTGGCATAACCCCAGTAATTTTGGTCTGAATAATAATCTCTCGTTTATTATTTTTGAAGATGGTGTGTTTGTCTTTAATGCGGGCGCCAATGCCGCATTGGCGTTTAGCCTACATCAGCAAATTAAAGCCATGACCGATAAGCCTGTTAAGTGGGTTGCGGTGGAGAACAATCAAGGCCATGCGTATTTAGGTGCCAGCTATTGGGTCGATGTGGGGGTGAAGAATCTTTACTCTAGTCAAGCCGCCAATGATCAGTTTGATGCAGGTTTTGAACGCACTAAGCGGTCGTGGTCAGAGCGAGTAGGTAAAAATATAACGCTCTCTGCTCGTAATGTTAGTGATCAATTTACCACTTTTGAAGATGAGATGGTGATTGAGGTAGGGGGGGGAGAAAAAGTCTATTTATACGATTTTGGAGCCGGTCATACGCCCGCTTCCACGACGCTCTACATTCCTTCACGCAAGGTCTTTTTTACTGGGGATTTAGGCTTTAACGAACGTATGCCGATGTTTTTTAAATACACCGATGTTAAAGCATGGATAGAGTCGTATGAAACGATGATGGCAAAAATTCCAGAAGATACCATTGTGGTTCCGGGTCATGGAACGCCGACTGATATGGCAACGTTAAAGCGACAAACGTATGACTACTTGGTGTATCTGTATACTCAAATTGAAAAAATAGTGGAAGCCGATGGCACATTGGAAGAGGCGCTCACAATAGATCAATCTATGTATAAAGACCGCCCTGTCTTTGATCAAGCAAAAGAGAATAATATCCGCCATGTTTATAATGAAATCAGTGGCGGCAGTTTTTAAAAAAATACAACAGTGAGTATCAAAGAATTAGATGAGTATTAAAGACGTTTTAGCAGAAGATTTTAAGGTTGCTGTGGTGGATGGTTCACGGCATAACTTAATTATTGCGGTGTTTTCAGCCGCTTGGTGTGATCCCTGTTTGGCAATGCGAAAAGATCTTGAGAATATTGCAGCCTTGTATGAAGAGCGCTTAAACATTGCAGTATTTGATGTGGATGCAGAGGGGATTGAGTCGGTTTTGGAAACGTGTCAGGTGGAATCGATTCCCGATATGAAAGTGTTTCATGAGGGAAACATGGTGGCGCAAGCGAAGGGGGTCTTATCGCAAGCACAGATTGAAAGCCTGATTGTGCCTTATGTTCGCACCGAAGAGCAGCAACGCACTATGCTGCTAGAGCGGCAAGTTGAGTTACTGCTTTCGGTTGATCAAGACGAAGAAGCGTTGAGCTTGATTGACCTTCATCTGAGTCGCTACCCAGAGGACGATGGGGTTAAAGTATTACTGATTGGTGTCTATGTTAAATCGGGTCAGATTGCGTTAGCTAAACAGGTAATTGACGATTTGCCAAAAGAGTATGTGCATACGGAAAAAGCAAAGCAAGTGATTGCATCGATTGAACAGCTCAATGCCCCTTAAGCCGATGACACTGTAAATGTTAACCAAGATTCAGGTAAAAGGTCTCGTTCAAGGCGTGGGTTTTCGCCCCTTTATTTGGAAGCTTGCGCAAACGATGGGGCTGAAAGGCTGGGTGTTAAATGATGCAACGGGGGTAAAAATTGCACTCAATATCTCCAGTTCACCTAATGCCTCTTCTGCACAGCAGTTGACAGGATTTTTGACAGAGATTTCGAAAAATTCTCCCCCCCTATCCCAGGTAGACTCGGTTGACGTGTTGCCATTAACCGCTGAAGAGGTTTCGTCGTTACAGGGTGCGAAGGACTTTGTGATTGTGACCAGTGAGCAGGGCGAGATGAGTACTTCGGTGTTAGCAGATGCTGCAACCTGTTCTGCATGTTTGGAGGAGTTGCGAGACCCTAGCAATCGGCGTTATGGGTATGCTTTTATTAACTGCACCCATTGTGGTCCTCGTTACTCCATTATTCGTCGTATGCCTTATGACCGTCAACACACGAGTATGGCGGAATTTCCAATGTGTTCGCTCTGTTTAGCGGAGTATCAAAATCCAGAAGATCGGCGCTTTCATGCGCAGCCGAATGCGTGTCCAGCGTGTGGGCCTCTGTTGCAGTTTTTTGATCAAGAAATTGCACAACATGAGCCACCAGCGTGGCGTGCACAGGCGTTGAGCCAAGCGGAAATAATTGAACAGGCGGTACAGGCTTTAAGCCAAGGGAAGCTCTTAGCGGTAAAAGGGATTGGTGGCGTACATTTAGTGTGTGATGCGACCAATGATGCCGCCTGTCAACAGTTGCGACAGCGTAAAAATCGCCCTTGTAAACCGTTTGCACTGATGGCAAAAGAGCTGGCATTGATTACCCCTTACGTAGAGGTTTCAGAGTGCTCCGCCAGTTGGCTAACAGCGGTGCAGGGTCCCGTGGTTTTAATGCCTAAAATAGAGGCGACGGCATCTCAGCCATTGAGTGAGTGGGTGGCACCTGATCAGAGTCGGTTAGGGTTTATGTTGCCAAGCAATCCCATTCACTACTTACTCTTAGCGGCGTGGCAACGGGTTTCTCAGCACGGTATTCTAGTCTTTACTTCCGCAAACCTGTCGGGAGAGCCACAAATTTATCAAGCATCCACGATTCAAACGGATCTACCAGCATTAGCTGATGTCTACCTTGGGCATAATCGAACAATTGTTCGACGTTTAGAGGATTCCGTAGTGAGTATTTTGCCACAAAGTTCCGACTATTTAGTGATAAGACAGGCGCGCGGTTTCTCTCCCTATCGACTCCCTCTACCACAAGGGTTTGATTCGACAACACACGCCATGGCCGCTGGGGCAGACTTAAAAAATAGTGTGGCCATTCGAAAGGAGAACGAGATTATCCTGTCTCAATATTTGGGCGATCTCTCTAGTATCTCCGTGCAGGAAGCCTACCAGCAGACATGGCAAGATTTAACCCACTTATATCATTTTACGCCGAATATTTTTGTGCATGATGCGCACCCAAGTTACTACTCAACCCAGTTTGCACAACAAAAAGAGGGACAAACAGCCTCCTCTGTGATGGCTTTACAGCATCACCATGCCCACTTTAATGCCTGTCTACTCGAGAACCAAGTACCGTTGGATGAGAAAAACTATTTGGGTATTATTTTAGATGGGCTAGGGTATGGACGAGATCATACCCTATGGGGGGGAGAATTTTTATACGGGAACTATTTATCGGTGCAACGTGTGGCACACCTTAACTCAACGCCGTTGTTAGGGGGCGATAAAGCCAATCAAGAGCCATGGCGCAATGCCTTTTCCCAGTTACAAAGGCTGGGCAGTTGGGCCTCTTTAGCTTCTCAGTATGCGGAGTTGGCATCGATCCAAAAACTTCAGAAAAAACCCATTCAACTGTTAGAGCAAGCGCTCGCTTCAGGCATTCAGTGCCCGCTATCCTCTTCAGTTGGACGACTGTTTGATGCGGTGGCGGCACTGTGCAATATTTGCTTTGAACGAAACACCTACGAAGGACAGGCGGCAATGGCTTTGGAAGCCTTGTTAAGCCACAATCTCGTTCAGGAAAATCTGGCGTACGGTTACAAAATGGATGTGAGCACCGAATTAGATTGCTGGCAGTTACAAAGCCAGCCTCTGTTTCAAGCGATATTAGACGATTTACAGCAAGGCGTTTCGGTTGCCGTTATCGCCACCCGTTTTCATATTGGGCTTGCGCAAAATCTGGTTGCGATGGCTGTGCAGTTACAAAAACGCTATGCATTTGAGGGATTGGTATTCAGTGGCGGAGTGTGCCAGAATGGGTGGTTAATGATGTTAATTACGCAGCAGCTCCCACAAGAGATGCGCGTATGCTGCCATAAAAATTTACCTGCGAATGATCAGTCTATTGCGATGGGTCAATTGTGCGAATAAAAGCTAACGTATTAAGGATTACGAGTCGTGGATAAAGCCGTTAAAGCTAGTTTTGATGATCAAACTTGGGTCTCAGTGTTGCAAGCGGTTGAGGACTCTTATAGTGAGTCCTTACGCTATCAAACGGAAATAGAGGAGAAAAATAAAGCCTTAGCACAGGCAAATCAGTTCATTTCAGGCGTTGTTTCTACAATGTCGGATATTCTGATTGTCACCAATGAGGTTTTGGAGATCACTCAGGTCAATACCGCATTTTTGAAAATGACGAACTATGAAGAGTCGGATGTGATTGGACGGTGCCTTGATCAGTTTATGACCATTAAAAGCCCTGGGTTTGAAGATGGCTTTTCAGAAAGTAAGCTCTATCAGGATGTCTTAGTTGACTTGAATGGTCGCTACAATGTTACTCCGCTAACCATCAGTTGCAGTTGTGCCCAAACATGCCCCGAGAGCTTTAAAGGCCGAGTCTTGGTTGGGCGACCTGTTGGTGAAGTACTTCAAGCCTATGAGGCATTACAGCAAGCTTATCAAGAGCTAAAATTGACACAGGAAAAAATGTTGCAGACCGAAAGAATGGCCTCTTTAGGGCGTCTGGTCTCGGGGGTTGCGCATGAACTAAATACGCCGATTAGCGTGCTACAAGGAAATTTATGGTTATTAAAAAATCACTTATACAGTGATATATTGTCTTGTATTGAGCAGAGTGCATTGGTAAACCAACAGGCCATTGATGCGATGGAAGATCTGCCTTTATTGTTAGCAGACAGTGAAGATGCGGCAAAACAAATTAGTCATATTGTGAAAGAGTTAAAAAATTTTAGTCATCAAGAGCAAGCCGATCAGCAATCATTTGATCTAGTTCCCTCAATTAAACTTGCTGCCGATTGGGTACTGGGGAATGCGTGTAACCCAAATATTAAGTTTACGATTGAAGCGGAGCAAGTGGCACATATTGTTGGCTCCTCTAGTAAGTTTCAGCAGGTAATGATGAACTTAATCCAAAATGCAGTGGATGCGATGGATGACACTACGACACCTGAAATATTGATTAAAGTAGAGAGTAATGAGGAGTGCACTACGGTTTGGGTTGAGGATAACGGCAGTGGTATTCCCATCGAATTGATGGATAAAATATTTGATCACTTTTTTACGACGAAGGATGTTGGTAAAGGAACGGGATTGGGACTGAGCATTAGTTATCAACTGTTGCAAGAGATGGCAGGAACGCTCAGTGCATGGAATAAGATTGAGGGAGGAGCGGTTTTCCAAATTGTGTTTAAACGCTCCACTGAAATATGAATATCCTCTGGTTGCAATCTGGGGGGTGCAGTGGTTGTACGCTCTCTTTTATGGGACTAGAAGAGCAAGATTTACGCTCTTGGTCGCAGGCGTTAAATTTAAACTGGTTGTGGCACCCTTCACTAACCGAGCACAGTGGGGATGAAACACAAGCATTAGTGCAAAAAATTTTAGCGGGAGAGATTAAACTCGATATTTTTTGTCTCGAGGGTTCGGTGATTATGGGGCCGAATGGTACGGGACGCTTTCACATGCTTTCAGGGTTTGATATTCCAGCAAAAGACCTAATTTTACAACTGTCGCAACAGGCAGATTATGTGCTAGCCATTGGCAGTTGTGCCGCCTATGGTGGCATTACGGCCGCTGCGCCTAATATTGTGGATGCCACTGGGTTGCAGTACGATCAAAATCAGCAAGGTAGTTTGTTGCCCAGTCATTTCCGTTCTGCCAAAAAATTGCCCGTGATTAACATTTCTGGCTGTCCAGTACATCCCGCTTGGGTCGCCGATACGATTGGGTTGATTGTGTTTGAACAGTTTACCGAAGCGTCGATGGATGCGGTGGGTCGCCCCAAGTTTTATGCTGAAAAGTTAGTGCACCATGGTTGCACCCGTAATGAGTATTATGAGTATAAAGCCAGTGCTGAAAAAGCCTCTGATATTGGTTGTATGATGGAAAATATGGGCTGTGTGGGGACCATTGCACATGCCGACTGTAATGAACGGGCTTGGAATGGTTCCGGCTCTTGTACTAAGGGAGGCTATGCGTGCATTGATTGTACTTCGCCTGATTTTGGACGGCTCAGCTCAGAGTACCAAACCACGCCTAAAATAGGCAATATTCCCATTGGACTTCCAACCGATATGCCAAAAGCATGGTTTATTGCCTTATCGACCCTCTCTAAATCGGCAACGCCTAAGCGTATTAAAGAGAATGCCACACAAGATCATATTGTGATCAGCCCTGAAATAAAGCAGAAAAAATTATGAGTAGACTAATTGTAGGCCCGTTTAATCGAGTGGAGGGAGATCTTGAAATTACATTGGATTTTCAAGAGGATGTGGTGACCCGTGCTCAAGTAAACTCAACCCTTTTTAGAGGGTTTGAAAGTATGTTAGAAGGGCGAAAGCCCAGTGATGTACTGGTCTTTGCCCCAAGAATTTGTGGCATCTGTTCGGTCTCCCAATCGGTTGCGGCGGCATCAGCGTTGTCTCAAATATACGGTGTTCAGCCAACGGAGAATGGTCAAAAAGCCATTAACTTAATGTTGGCGAATGAGAATGCCGCAGATTTGTTGACACATTTTTATCTCTTTTTTATGCCCGATTTTGCTCGAGAGATTTATCAAGATAAACCTTGGTTCTCAAAGGTACATCAGCGATTTAAAGCGATGCAAGGTCAAGCCGTTTCGCCAGCCTTGCAGGCGCGAAGTCACTGGTTAAAAATGATGGGTATTTTAGCGGGACGTTGGCCACATACTATGGCGATTCAACCGGGTGGTTCGAGCCGTGCCATTATGGATTCTGAGGTGGTTCAGTTACGCCTGTTTGCGCGTCAATTTAGACAGTTTTTAGAGCAACAGATGTTAGGGGCTTCTTTGGAGAGCTTATTGGCATGCCAAAATACCACGGACTTTAAAATATGGCAGAGTCATGCAGGCGCCTCTGATTTTGCACTATTTTGTGACATTGCAGAGGAACTTGAGCTGAGTCAGTTAGGAAAAACTGCCGGAAACTTTATGAGTTATGGAAACTACCCTAAGGTAGAAGGGGGGCGACAGTTCTCTCCTGGGCTTTATATGAAGGGGTGTTCACAGATTTTAAATCCCGATTTAATTACGGAAGACATCCATTATGCACGTTATCAAGGGAGTCACATATTAACCCCGTGGGATGACAATGTTGCCCCCGACTTAGACAAAGTAGGCGCATACAGTTGGTGTAAGGCACCTCGGTTGGATGGTCAAGTGATTGAAGTCGGAGCACTCGCTCGACAAGTGGTTACGCAACAACCGCTCATTTGCGACTTAATAAAAACGGTTGGTAGCAATGTGTATACCCGAATAGTGGCTAGAGTGGTTGAGTTGGCGACCATTGTTACCCTTGTTGAAGCGTGGTTAGCAACTGGGTTTACCAATGAAGCCGCATTTTGTCAGTCAACAAGTGGCGTCATAAATTCAAAAGGAATCGGGTTGGTTGAGGCTGCGCGTGGTGGGTTAGGACATTGGTTGGAACTTGAAAAAGGGAAAATCAAGAACTTTCAGGTCATTGCCCCAACCACATGGAACTTCTCTCCCAGAGATAGTCAGAATATTCCTGGCACATTAGAGCAAGCGCTTGTGGGGGCAAAAAAACAGAAAAATGAGCGTGACCCCGTTTCGGTACAACATATTGTAAGATCATTTGACCCGTGTATGGTCTGTACGGTGCATTA
>JALSJT010000119.1 GCA_026989175.1 Thiomicrorhabdus sp.
CCGCCTGATTGGTGTTAGCTAAGGTAAATGGGCTAATAACCACGGTTAACAACAGGGCACAAAATTTTCTCCCCCCTCCTCTATTTAACGAGGGGGGGGGAGAAAATTTATTGTCTTTTTTAAGCAATATTTTTTGAGTATATTTCATGCTCATATCCAGTTTTTTTTAATTAAACTTTATATTATCGTTGAAGCTTGTCTTACCACTCTTTTCATCCAAACTCCAATCCTTAAACGGGTGTTTGCTTAAACTCACATTATAGTAACGGGTCGCGTTGGTCACTTCTTGCCCTGCCCAACTGGGTATCTCAATTTGTTCTTGTTCTGAGGCCATTTCAACCTCTGCCACCGTTAGCCCTAAATTTGCACCCAAAAACTCATCTATCTCCCAAGTGTGTTGTCCTACTTTGACGAGATAGCGGTTTTTTTCAATGACGGGCCCAACAGCCAAGGTCGCCAGAATTTTTTGTCCCTCTTCTAACGGAATTTCATATTCGTACTCATCACGACTTAAACCGATTTCGAGGCTTTTAATGTTCATATTCGCCTTTTCACCTTCAATACGAACTCGAATGGAACTTTTTGCCCCCCCCTCAAAGATATCGTTTAAGTAACCTTGTGCAAAGTGCGTTTTTTGGTGGGCTAAGGCTTTCCAATCGTCATTTTTGAGTAAAAATTTTCGCTCTATTTCTCTGGTCATCAGATTACCTATAAACCCCTGTAGAGAGGTAACGATCCCCACGATCGCAAATAATGGTCACAATCACCGCATCATTCACTTCACTGGCGACTTGCAGTGCAGCGGCAACCGCACCTCCAGAGGATACGCCACCAAACACGCCTTCTTGTTTGGCCAGTTCTCGCATGGTCTCTTCGGCGGTGGTTTGTGCCATATCAATGGTGCGATCAACGCGTATGTCTTGATAAATTTTAGGCATGTACTCGGCAGGCCAGCGACGAATGCCGGGAATGGCGGCACCCTCTTCCGGTTGTACGCCGATAATTTGAATGTTTGGGTTTTGCTCTTTTAAATACATTGAGGTGCCCATAATGGTACCGGTGGTTCCCATGGCACTGACAAAATGAGTGATTTGTCCATCGGTATCGCGCCAAATTTCAGGAGCGGTGGTTTGGTAGTGCGCTAATGGGTTATCTGGGTTGGCAAATTGATCCAAAATAAAACCTTGCCCTTGTTTGCCCATCTCGTCCGCTAAATCTCGTGCGCCTTCCATGCCTTGTTCTTTGGTCACGGTAATGAGCTCAGCACCATAAGCAGCCATAGAGGCTTTACGCTCCATGCTCATGTTCTCTGGCATAATCAGTTTGATTTTGTAGCCCATTAAGGACGCGGCCATGGCCAACGCAATACCGGTATTGCCGCTGGTCGCTTCAATCAGCGTGTCGCCAGGGGAAATATCGCCCCGTTTTTCGGCTTGTTGAATCATATTTAACGCGGCACGATCTTTCACTGAACCTGCTGGATTATTGCCCTCTAGTTTCACCAACACCACGCTATTCGTTTCTGGATTGACCATTCTTTGTAACTGAACTAACGGGGTATTGCCCACAAAATCCATTAAGGTTTTAAACTGCATACTTGATCCTTTTTTATCTTAGGCTTGGCCACAATAGACCGAAGGCGATTAAGAGAGGCGTTAAAATATTAATTATGACATTCATTCCTAAGATAGGCGGTAATTTTTCGCTATTTTCAGCCGATCTTAAGAGTACATTCAACATTGGGAACAATAAAATAGCGCCACTCAAAGCAAGCCAGACGGTATTTGGCAGTTGAAACAGTACAATACTTACCACTAAACTTAGGTAAGCGAACAGTGCCGACAGCATAAAAATTCTAACGCCCACTTGAAGATCGTACTTCATTAAAATATTAAAACGACCCACTCGCTTATCGGCCGTTACATCTGGTATTTGATTTAACAGCAACAGATTATTGACCCAAAAGAAAGGCACGAACGACAGAGAGAGCGCCAGCCATGAAAACGATTGTGTCCAAACAAACACCACTCCCACCACCATAATCGGACCAAACGCGACTCCGGGTGCAATCAAGCATAGCCAAGGCATTCGAGTAATGTTTTTCGTATAAAAAACAATCAATAAAACCCCTACCAAGCCCAGCGGCAAAAGCCCCCAGCCTGTTCGGTAGATAAAATACCCTCCTAGTACCATCAGCGCACCCATCACCACCAAAAAGGTATTCAAGACATAAGGTGCCGCTTGGGGGTTATTCGGCAGTGCACCACTTCCCCCACTAAAAGGAGTTTTGTCGGTCATGGCATCCAAACCCGATTGAAAATCTTGATACTCGTTTAAGAGGTTGACGGCTGCATGTGCTAACACCGCACTGAGTAACAGCAAAAAAAGGAGCGAACTTGACCAGATAGCGCCTTGATAGAGTGCAATGGCGGTGCCAAGAAGCACCACTGAAACACTGAGCAACAGAAAAGGAGGACGTGTGGCCTGTAAAATGGTTTTAATCATAGGTTTTTACTCATTGAGCATAGCCCTCTAAACGCGCAAACCACCCAGGAATCCAGCGTGACTCTTTTCGCTCAACGGGGGCTAATTCAGTACGTTGTTGTAACTGATTTTTTGCCGAATCAATAAAAGCGACTAACCCTTTTTGGGGGGTAAAATCGTTAAAAACCGCTTGGGGCATCCCCTCTAATACCGAGATTAACCCCCATGATTTACCTTGATACTGCTCTTTTAGATTATTCCCTAACCCTTTGAAGTTAAAGTAATCTACCACCGAAAACAACCCCTGTTTAAAGCTCATCATCTGCTGTAACCTATCATTTAAAACCTTTAACCGTTCTGAATGGATTGTAGCGGTCTCCAACTGCCAACGCTGTTCAAATGCTTGTGCAATAAAGTGTGCTTGCTGTGCTTTTGTCTCCAGTAACCACTGTCGTAACGTATTCAGCTCTTTTGAGGATTGTGCTGCATCAAACTCCAGTTTGCTCTGCCATGGCGCATGTTGCCATGTTTGTAACCATTTAGGGGGGGTAGAACTTTTGGAAACGAATTGCAACATCGCAGGAAACGTCTCTTTAAAGGGGGGGGAAATATTTTTGGGAAACCAGATAAAGTGCCCAATGCCAAACGAAGGAAAGTCCTCTCCCTTGCCCCAATGGGTTAAGTATTTAGGGTTGGAAGACGCTTCATTTTGATAAATTTTAGCCCCTATCCAGTCAAAGTCATCACTTGTTAATTGGCTTAACGCGATGAATGGATTAGATGGGGCAGATTCCGCTTTTAATAAACTGCTTAAACTCACCAACAAAACAAAACTTAAAAACTTTAATTTTTTCAATGAGGTATCGCCTTTTATTAAGCTTTATTAAACGTTGTTAAATCTTATTATCTCGCACCAACTTCTCAAACTTTTGATACAAGGTCTCTTGGTCTTCTTCTCGTTCGGGGTCGGTAATAATGCAATCTAATGGGCAAACACTAATGCAAGTTGGTTCATCATAAAACCCGACACATTCGGTGCATAAATCAGGATTAATTTCATAAATCTTATCCCCCATATAGATCGCTTGATTGGGGCATTCAGGTTCGCACATATCGCAATTAATGCACCCTTTAATGATTTTTAATGCCATAAATACCCGCTACCTTTTTGCTTTGGCAGCGGTGCGGTTTTTAGCGTCTTTCTCATCTTGCTGTTGTTTGATTTTACGTGCCACAGAATCGCGCGTCACATCGCCACCCCATGCTTCATTTCGCATCACTAACCCAAACTTGAGCACCTCTTCTGACAGCGCTTTAAAGGGGTTGGGAATACGTACTACCCAACCAGAACCCAACGCGCAATCAACAGGCTCATCGTGCAACGTTCGCATGGCGGACAGTACTAAACTTACATTGCCTGCGGGGGTCATTATTTCTAAGGAATCGCCCAAACAGAACTTATTTTTCACATCAATCTCTAAATACGATTCGCCGTCCTGCTCCCCCACGGCAATCACTTCCCCAACAAAGCGTTGCCTCTCCGACTTAGAAACACCGTACTCATAGTTTTGGTATTCCGAGTGTACATGACGACGTAAGAACCCTTCGGTGTAGCCACGACTGGCGAGACTTTCTAAATCGAGCAGTAAGTTTTGATCAAACGGTTTGCCCGCCAACGCATCGTCAATCGCTTTACGATAGACCTGTGCAGTACGTGCGACATAAAAATGAGATTTGGTGCGCCCTTCGATTTTTAAAGAGTGCACGCCGATTTCGACCATTTCGGGAATCAGTTCCACCGCACGCAGATCTTTAGAGTTCATAATATAGGTACCGTGTTCGTCCTCAAACGCAGGCATTAACTCGCCCGGACGACCCTGCTCTTCTAACAACATCATTCGCTCAGTGGTCACACCCTCCCCTAAAGTCGGTTGAGGAATCGCAGGCATTTCCAGCGCCGCTACCTCTGTTGACTGGGTTAAATCAGTGATATTCACTTCATGCCTCATGACACCAACGGCATCGCCGGTAATATCCTCTTTGGCCTCATAAGTATTGTAGTTCCAGCGACAGGCATTGGTGCAAGTGCCTTGGTTGGCATCGCGCTTATTAATATAACCCGACAGCAAACAACGGCCTGAATAGGCGATACACAACGCGCCGTGGACAAAGACTTCCAACTCCATTTCAGGCACTTTTTCACGGATTTCACGAATCTCTTTAATCGAAAGCTCACGCGATAACACCACACGACGAACACCGTTTTGATACCAAAACTTAACGGTTGCCCAGTTAACCGCATTGGACTGTACCGAGAGGTGAATTTCTTGTTCGGGATATTTTTCATGCACCATCGCAATGAGGCCAGGATCGGACATAATCAGTGCGTCAGGCTTCATTGCAATCACGGGGGCAATATCTTTCATGTAGGTATTTACTTTAGAGTTATGCGCGGCGATGTTGCTCACCACATAGAATTTTTTGCCCAATTCATGCGCGCGATTAATCCCCTTAGCAAGGTTCTCTTCATCAAACTCATTATTACGCACCCGCAAACTGTAACGTGGCTGCCCTGCATAAACGGCATCGGCACCATACGCAAAAGCGTACTCCATGTTTTTAAGGGTTCCCGCAGGGGAAAGTAGTTCGGATACAACCGAAGGTTTGTCGGCGTCTGCTTTCAAGGCAAATCTCCTAAAATGGTTTAATGAGCCCCCCCTGCCTCTGACAAAGAGAAGGTTGGGAGGGGGGTATTTTACAATAGATGAGACAATTTTTCTTGCCATAACAACCGCTTCTCTTCAAGGGTTATCACCGCATACGCTGGGCTGGTGGAAGGGAGGGAGATAAAATTCAGATCGCACGGCAAAGATTGCTGCGGAAGCACCTCTTTTTTAAACAGTTTTTCAGCCGCTTTGCCATTAAAGGCAATGGTCTTTAATTGAGGGGATTCTCTAAACAGCGCGGTAAAATCATTGGCAACGGGCGATTGAATGGCTGAATCCAAACTGCCTTGTCGTTGGCAAGTTTGCAATACATCCCAAAGAGAGATGCCCAATTGATCGCAAGCACTTTTTTTATCTTGAATACTCAACAAAGCGTGGCCAATAAATGACTCGATGATTGGCCAAAATGCATTACGCGGATGCGCATAGTAGAACGCCTTATCCAAAGAGACCACGCTGGGCATGGTGCCTAAGATAAGAACCTTGGGATCTTGGGCTAGAACGGGAGAAAAACCCAAGCAATAAGACATAAACCTAGCGTGCTATTCGTTTAAAAAACTCAAAATTTCTTTTTCAATATCTTGCTTATCAATCACAATTTTTTGTGCAATCTCTTTATTAAAGAGGTCAGAAATTTGCGTTGGTATCTGAACGTTGGCTTTTTTAGCAATCAGCTCCAATGCCTCCTTATCATGCTCAATCTCTTCACCCGTTAATGCTTTAGCAATCACCGTAGAAAACTTAGTCCACTCGGCTGTTGAGTAGGCGATGGTTTTAACCGACTTATCCTCTCGGCAAAAGTGATAGGTTTTAAAACAAGTCGCGGTGTGAGGACACATTAAATACCCCGCTTCAAAAGCTTTCTTAATATAGGTTAGCCCCTCTTCATCACTACAAAAATCCGCCGCAAAGATCGCTTGAATTTGTGCAAGTTCATCTTCATTCAGTGAGTAAAATTTTTCAGTATCGAGCTGTAGCATTAACTCTTTGGTGCGGGCGGCGCCAAACATATCAAATAGGATACGCTCAATATTAGAGGACTTTAAAATATCCATGGCGGGCGAGGTGGTTGGAATCACTGAAACATTTCGTAAGTCATAGTGCCCAGTGCTAATAAATTTGGTTAACACGTTATTATTGTTAGAGGCAATGTGAATTTGCTTAACGGGCAAGCCCATTTTGTAGGCATAGTAACCACCCAGTGCATTACCAAAATTTCCGCTGGGAACGTTTAAGTAGACTTTTTCGCCCATTTCAATAGCACCGATACGCACCAACTCAATGTAGCTATAGATATGGTAGATGGTTTGAAAAATAATACGACCAAAGTTAACCGAGTTGGCAGCAGAGAGTGAAATATCGTGTGCTTTTAACGCTTCGGCAAATTTATCTGAAATCAACAATGATTTTAGCGCACTCTGTGCATCATCAAAGTCACCATGGATACCAATCACTTTAAGATTTTTTGCATCTTCAGTCACCATTTGCAAACGCTGAACATCAGAGGTTCCACCATCTGGGTATAAACAGACCACTTGTACGTTATCACGATTTTTAAACGTTTCTAATGCCGCTGGGCCAGTATCTCCACTGGTGGCGGCTAAAATCAAAAACTTCTCATTTTTGGCTTGTGCCACGGAAGAAAGCACTTTACCAAAGGGTTGTAACGCCATGTCTTTAAAGGCTCTTGTGGGCCCGTGCCATAACTCACTGACATAGAGATCATCGTACACTTTCACGAGTGGCACAGGGTTTTTAGGGTCATCAAATTCATCGTACAGGCTTAATGCGTCATCAATCACCGCCTCGTCAATATCCACTTCAAAAGCACTGAGCACGTCTTTCGCAAGCGTTTTATACCCTGAGTTCAGGTGGGCTTTAAAAAACGCTTCATCAAAAGTAGGTAAGCTTTCCGGTGAGTACACCCCTCCAAACGAGGACATCGGGCTTAAAATTGCCTGTGAAAAAGTAATTGAGCTGGGTTGTTGACCATCATTACCACGTGTTTCAATAAAATTCATGCCGAACCTATCTATTTATTTTTTCATTGGATAAAAAAGAGACCCGATCCATCACGATCAAGCCCTTAAAAGAGTTGTTTAAATTGTACGCAAAGTATACAAAAAAACTAGCTTGATTTCGCTGTAATTACTTGAAATCAAGTCTATTTTGACCGTTTTATGACATTTTATGTAAAGCGGACTTAAATCGCCAAAAACGATTTAAAGAGGAGGGCTTGAGATGATAGCGTGCGGTACCACCAAGTTCGAGTAGTAAGGAGTCAATTTCACCCCGCTTTAACGCCTTCATTAAAGGCTCAAACCATTCGGTTTCAAGCTGTTTTAACGCCGTCAGCCACTCACTTTGCTGCATGGAATCTATCGACTTGACCAACGGATCTAACTGAATCATATGATGTGAAATTTTCTCCCCCCCCCTCTTTTGTTGCTCAACCAAGCGATCTTGCCATACTTGATAGCTTTCAGGAGAGGAGGACAGTGGTGACTTTGCCAGCGTGGCCAGCCCTTTTAAATATAGATTATCTGACCAGACCATCGCATCCGTTCGCTCAACAATAGAGGAATCACTCAATTGCCCCTCGCCCCATAACCAAATACTGTTAATTTCAGGAATCCCCTGCGCTCTTCGAGCTTCATTCACAGGGTGACTGAAAAAAAGCATTTGTGCTTCATTCATCAACTTACGCCAATGCGATGCGGCGTTTCCAGTTGGATAGCATTGATCCACAGGTTGGTGTGCGACGGAATCTAACGTATGTGTTTGCAGATCGACTGGAAGCGCCATTCTTAAATACCAGTGTTGTGCCGAGGCATACTCTAGCTGAACTTTGTCTGGTGAAAAATATGCATTAAATGCCTCTAATAACGCCTTAGACTCAGCCTCCGTAATGGCTAAGTCATGAGCAGGAATGAGAACCAAAGAGTCTCGATCGGCAATCATCTGTACAGGGTCAACCCTTAACCAGTAGGCGCCTGCATCATAATTATCAAGCTCTGCAGCCGCCATTATGGCGGCATAGGCAGCGGTGCTTTCAGAAAAACTGGGCTGATGAAATAGATAGGAAGCGCGTGCATAAGCATTTTGTGGTTTAACCGTAAACCGATCGCTTTTAGCAAGCAGCGTTTGCAGAGCGGGCAGTTTAAGCGATGCGAGCGCCTCACTCGCCTCTTTGACTCTTAACGGATTAAATAATTCAGGAATAGACAGGGTAACAGCAGTCGACATCAAAACTCTCAAAATAAAAAGTCGGGCAAACCCGACTCATAAAAAGTATCAAAAAAACGAAACTCAGTGCAAATTAAGATCCAAGCGATTCAATACGAATACGCATAATATCGCCTTCAATATCGTCCAATTTAGACAGCGAAGCGATGGCAGTATTTAAGAGCGACTCTTTTACCTGATTGGTAATCATCACCAGTGTTGCGGCACCCGTTGTTTGTGCACACGGTTCTTGATGCAGGTGCTCAATACTGATGTTAGAGTCCGCTAAAATTGAGGTGATTTTAGCCAATACGCCCACATGATCTTGCGCAAAACAGCGCAAATAGTAGCTGGTTTCAATCGAGTCAATCGAGACCACGGGAGCAGACTGTAATTGATCTGCCGCAAACCCTAACGGAGGAACACGGTCTTCAAGAGGCTGATTTTTCCAGCGAATGACGTCAATAATATCGGCGACAACCGAACTCGCCGTTGGCCCAGCTCCGGCACCAGGACCATAATACATGGTTGGCCCAACATGATCACCATACGCCATTACAGCATTCATCACGCCGCTGACATTGGCAATCAGCACTGACTTAGGCACCATGGTTGGGTGTACACGTAACGAGTAACCATTATCGACACGACTTGCCACGCCTAAGTGCTTAATCTCATACCCTAACTGCTCAGCAAAACGAATGTCGTCTGCGGTAATGTGGCTAATCCCTTCGGTGTAAACTTTATTAAATTGCAACTCAATACCAAATGCAATGGAGGCTAAAATGGTCAATTTATGCGCTGCATCAATTCCTTCCACATCAAACGTTGGATCGGCTTCGGCATAGCCCAATTCTTGTGCAACCTTTAATACGGCTGCAAAATCGGCACCGGGCTTTTTCATCTCGGTTAAGATGTAGTTTCCAGTACCGTTAATAATACCGGCAATCCACTCAATTTTATTGGCTGACAACCCTTCACGAACTGCTTTAATAACCGGAATTCCGCCGGCAACGGCCGCTTCGTAATTCACGATAACATTATGTTGTTTGGCTAAAGCAAACAGCGTATTCCCATGCTCCGCAATGAGGGCTTTATTGGCGGTAACCACATGTTTGCCATTTTGAATGGCGGTCTCTAATAACCCTTTCGCCAACTCAATGCCACCCATCAGTTCAACCACAATCTCAACGTCTGGGTGGTTAACAACATCGGCCGTGTTATCGGTAAGCGTAATATTTTTGGTATCCACAGTGCGTGTACGATTTAAATCTCGTACGGCAATAATGACGACTTCAATACGTTGCCCTAAACGACGCTCTATCTCTGGCAGTGTGTTTTGAATGATGTTTAACGTACCGCCACCGACCGTACCTAAGCCTAATAAACCAATTTTTACAGTATTCACTTGGATTGTTTCCTAATTTTTTGAATCTTTCTAATTTTGTTTATCTAATTTTGTTTAATTAAACCGTCTTTTCGAAACATATCACGAATGCCCCGAATCGCTTGACGGGTGCGGTGTTCATTTTCGATCAAGCCAAAACGAACATGGTCATCCCCATAATCGCCAAAGCCGACGCCGGGCGAAACCGCGACTTTTGCATCGGTTAATAATTTTTTAGAGAACTCAATCGATCCCATTTCTAGGTACTCTTTTGGAATCGGCGCCCAGACAAACATCGTTGCCTTAGGCGGAGTAACTTCCCAGCCAATAGCGTTTAAGCCACTGCACAAAACATCGCGTCGTAATTTATACATGTCACAAATTTCTTGCACACACGCTTGCGGCCCTTCTAGCGCCGCAATGGCCGCCACTTGAATAGGGGTAAAGGTGCCGTAATCTAAATACGATTTCATTCGTTTTAGCGCATTGACTAAGGTTGGATTTCCGACCATAAATCCAACACGCCAACCCGGCATGTTGTAACTTTTAGAGAGGGTATAAAACTCAACGGCAATGTCTTTTGCACCTTCGACTTCTAAAATAGACGGGGCACGGTAACCATCAAACACAATATCGGCATACGCTAGGTCATGAATAACCCAAATATTATGCTCTTTGGCGACCGCAATCACCTTTTCAAAAAAACCCAGTTCGACAGTTTGTGTTGTGGGGTTTCCTGGAAAATTTAACACCAACATTTTGGGCTTTGGCCAAGTCTCTTTAATCGCCTTTTCAAGCTCATCAAAAAAATCAACATCTGGAGTCATTTTAACGTGACGAATATCTGCACCCGCAATCACAAAACCATAGGGGTGAATAGGATAGGCAGGGTTGGGCACTAAAATCGTATCGCCTTTGTCCACGGTCGCCATCGCTAAATGTGCCAACCCCTCTTTCGAACCAATGGTAACCACCGCTTCGGTATCGGGGTCTAAATCGACATCAAACTTGGTTTTATACCAGTTACAAATGGCTTTACGCAATCGTGGAATGCCTTGCGATACCGAGTAACGGTGTGTACCCTCTCGCTGCACCACTTCAATCAGTTTATCGACGATATGCTTTGGAGTATCTTGGTCGGGATTCCCCATACCAAAATCAATAATATCTTCGCCACGACGACGTGCGTCGGCTTTAAGCTCGCCTACAATATTAAATACATAGGGAGGGAGTCTGTTTATTCTTTGAAAATCGTCTGCCACGAGGAGTTTGCCTTCCATAAAAAAAGCGCCAAAAAATATGTATTTGACGCTTTACGCCCTTAAAAAAAGGGAGAAATATCATAAATCCAATAATGATACAGTAGATATTTTTTTCGTCAATTGAAAAAGCGGCTTAAATCGGCTTTAATGGTGTGCCAAGAATAAGGATAGCTTAAGTGAAATTTACAGAACACAGAGACTCAAATGTATTTGCAGTAAAGCATTATGAACCCAATTCCGTAAAAGTGAATCAACTCATTTTTACCAAAAGCTTTTTTATTACGCAATTTAGTACCGAAAGCAACTGGCCTTGCGACACGATTCAAGACTTAACCCTTGAACGTCTCGATCAAATACTTGCGACAAAATCTGAAGTCATTATTTTAGGGACGGGCGAAAAGCAAATTTTTCCGGATCCAAAACTTTTTGCTTACTGTGCGGCAAAAGGCGTTGGGCTAGAGGTCATGGCGAATAATGCCGCTTGCCGTACCTATAACGTCCTCACCTCTGAGGATCGAAAAGTAGCGTTGGCACTGATCCTCACTCCCTCGAACGAATACTCTTAAGGGGTGGGTGGAATTAACACTTTTTTAATATCAATCTTTCGCCCTTGAAAACGCGCTTCTAAATAAAGTTTGGGCTGCAACGCACTGCCCGTTGCGCCAAGGTCTGCAATATGTTGCCCAACACGTACACGATCGCCCTCTTTAACCAACAACGCACTGTTGTGTGCATACACAGACATGTACTCATCATCGTGCTTAATCACCAACATATTGCCAAAATCAACAATCCCATCACCGGCATACACAACGCTACCTGACGCAACCGCATACACGTCTTGCCCCGCTACGCCATAGATATCAATGATAGAGAGTCCTGCGTCGTCTCGAATAAAACGGTAAGGCAAGCTTTTATGAACTGGCCACTGCCAGAGTTGATGTTTTACCGGCTTCTGGGGCTTCTTCTCTTGCTGAACCGCGACTGTTGTAACCGCTGATGTTTTCACCTCACGTAGGTCTGAAGCACTCGATACGGTTGCACGTGCTGAACTTTGTGATAGCGCCTGAGCTGGAATCTTCAATCGCTGGTTTTTATAGATCACATAAGGGGGAGAAATTTGGTTTAAGGTTGCTAAAACACGCATTGAAACTTGACAATGAAGCGCTATCTCACTCAACGAATCTCCGCTTTTTACACGATAAACCGCCCCACAAACTGAAATATTGGGGTCAGAGTAAGCATTTTCTGCTTTTTGTTGCGAAGCACTTGAGGCGGAGAGGCTTGATGGTACGGACGGTTCTGCTGCAATAACCGGACTACGTGGTGGGTATTTGGTAGGAGAACTACAACTTGAAAGCAATAAAACTGCGACCATACCCGTGATGCACGTCACCGCACAACAAGGTTTATAAGCAGGAAGACAAGGTGAATCGAGCTTATTCAATAGAGTGCGCTCTGGAGTAATTATGTTCATACCCGTGTTTTCACCTCTAAGAATTAACTTTATATACGATATAGGCGCTCACCAACAAGACGAATGCCCATCCTAACCAGTCGACCCACTTACGAATACCCTCTTCCATTTTAGCTCCCCCCCATCTCATAATGCCTGCAACCAAGAAGAACCGTGCACCGCGCCCAACGATTGAGGCAAGAATAAATGGCAACAGCGCCATGCTCGTCGCACCAGCGGTAATGGTAAACAGCTTATAAGGCACAGGGCTAAACCCTGCCATTAAAATCACCCAAACACCATAGTCTGCAAAAAACTGTTCAGCACGCTCTATTTTATCCATATAACCCATTGACTCAATCATCGGGAGTAATAACTCCATCCCCCAGTAGCCAATGGCATAGCCCAATACGCCACCCAACACAGAGAACAGTGTGGTTAACCAAGCAAAATAGAACGCTTTTTGTGGCGTTGCCAAACTCATAGGCATTAACATCACATCGGGTGGAATGGGGAAAAAAGAGGACTCCGCAAAACTCATCGCGCTCAAATATTTTGGGGCATTTGGGTGTTTAGACCAACGTAACGTCTGCTCATAAAGGGTACTAAATAATTTCAACGCTCAACTCCTTGTTTCATCGGGACAAACATCACTTGACCTAAGCACTCTTTTACAATGCCCGATTCGGTTTTAATAAAGCCATACAGCCACTGTTTTTCTTCGCCGACAGGCATCACCAAACGCCCGCCTATTTTCAACTGCTGAAATAATTCAGGGGGAACGGTTGAAGGGGAAGCCGCTGAAATAATCGCATCAAATACCGGCAATGTTTCAGGTAAGCTTCGTTGAAAAAAAAGGTTTTGAGATAACGATGGCACAACCGTTTTCGTATGCGGCCAACCCCAATGTCCATCACTGATTTCAAAGTCTATATTATGCAAACACAAGCGGTTTAATACCGCTTTAGCCCGTTGAGACAACGGTGCAATACGCTCAACGGTAAAAACATGCTGCGCCAACAGTGCCAAAATAGCCGTTTGATACCCTGAGCCTGTTCCAATCTCTAATACACGCTCGATCGGTTTATTATCCGTTCCCGCAAACAACCATTCCG
Source organism: Thiomicrorhabdus sp. (assembly GCA_026989175.1). Classification (GTDB taxonomy): domain Bacteria; phylum Pseudomonadota; class Gammaproteobacteria; order Thiomicrospirales; family Thiomicrospiraceae; genus Thiomicrorhabdus. The sequence continues at coordinate 13,656 of JALSJT010000119.1, forward strand.
TCATTTTTGCCACCACCCATGGCTGAGAGATCGTTTGCCCAAAGCCAATCGGTAGCGCATTATCTTCATAAGCACGACTGGAGAGCGCCTCATCTAAAAAAAGATGACGAGGCACCACCTGCATCGCCTGCAAGACCGCTCGATCACGCACACCCAACTGCTGCAACCGTTCAATTAAACGGTTACGCGTACGTTGCGAAGTCATGCCAACCCCTTGATACAGCTCAAAAGCGGCATTCGGATAGACAATCGAGGTTTGTGTTGATGACGGTGTGTTCATGTTTTTTAAGTGTGGCTCGCGGCCCATTGTGCCAACTCTTCCATCATGGCGTAATGCGTTAAATCAATTTTAAGTGGGGTTACTGAAGCATAACCTTGTTCTATCGCAAAAAAATCGGTTCCCTCACCCGCATCTGCTGCGCTGCCAGCAGGACCAATCCAGTAAATCGGCAGCCCTCTAGGGTCATTTTGCTTGACCACGGCTTCTGACATATGACGCCGTCCTAAGCGGGTTACTTTAATGCCTTTTAAAGCCTCTAAAGGTACATCAGGAACATTGATATTGATAATGGTGTCACTCTGCAACGCCATATTAGGAAGGTCTTTTAAAAGCTTAATCAATACATACGCAGCGGTTTCAAAGTGTTGATCACCACACAGCGAGATTGCAATCGATGGTTTACCCAAAAAACGTCCTTCGGTTGCCGCGGCAACGGTTCCCGAATAGAGGACATCATCGCCCATATTGGCCCCCGCATTAATACCCGAAAGCACAATGTCTGGTTGCTCATCTAAGCCACCATTCACCCCTAAATGGACACAATCGGTTGGGGTTCCGTTAACACTGTAGACTCGACAGTCTTCGCGTGAACTTAACGAATGGTGCTCATTGAGTCGAAGTGGCTCTAATAAGGTCAATGAATTACTGGCAGCACTGCGGTTTCGCTCTGGCGCCATAATCACCAACTTTCGAAAATCCACCTCGTTTTGAAGCACCTTAAACAAAACTTGGATACCTGGCGCAAAATAACCATCATCGTTGGAGAGAAGAATTTTCATCGTGTAAAATACCACTACCGTATTAATATGAACGAATTATATACCCAAGCTACTGAGAAATGCGGGAGTTTTGATTTGGACTGAAACGCAAAGACAAGGCGTGGTTTGTAGGGAACGCCTAACCATTCACAATAACTAATAATGCAGCATTGTGGCTTCAAGCAGACTCAATAAACTGCATTTCCAAATGGTTTGGGTATAATAGTGCCCATTATGATAGAAGAAGATAACTCCCTATTTCTCTCCGAGATGAATGATGTCTCCCCCCTTAAGATACAAAATAAAACGGTGCAATACCAACAAGAACAGCTAAAAAAACAAGCGCAAGCGACGGTTAAAGCCGTTAGAAAAAAGTTGCGAACACCAACGCCTTCAGAAAATCCAGAGCCCAATAGAATTCGATCCAGTACACCCTATGTTGCCTCTCATCAAAGCATTCAGTTTCACCAAAAAGGCATTCGTTTACAAGATTTTTCCAAGCTTAAAAAAGGCGAATTCCCCAATCAAGCTCAGTTAGATTTACATGGCTACACCTACGAAGAGGCAAATACCGCCTTGGTACAATTTATTACCTCCGCCCACCAAGATGCACTAAGATACGTGCGGGTTGTACATGGTAAAGGCTACAACTCTGATGAGCAGTACCCTATTCTCAAAAACTTGGTAAACCAGTTACTTAGAGAGTTAACCGCCGTTCTCGCCTTTTGCAGCGCGCCAGAAAAAGATGGTGGGGCTGGCGCTGTGAATATACTGCTAAAAAAAGTACGGTAACACCATCCATTCTTTACACTCATTAATCATAGCAACTCCACTTAGCACGTAACAACGTCCCGTAGCCGAAGGTTTTCTGTGTAATTTTTGTGCTAGAATTTTTTTGTTATGCCTTTATGCATAATTGTAGTGATAAGGTTGAACTTGTAAGTCAGACTTGTTTTGACGTGATTGCCAAAGGTCATATGCATTTTGAAGACGAAGCCAATGGTCTGCAGATGGCTTTTTAAAAACCAACTCTAAACGTAGCGCCATCTCTGGCGTTATTGAGCCTCTACCATTTAAAACCTTTGAGAGGGTTTTACGGCTAACATTTAAATGCTCTGATGCGTCAGTAATGGTGAGACCTAAAGGAGAAATTACTAACTCTTTTAAAACTTCACCTGGGTGTGCGGGATTGTGCATACTCATTAGTTATTTAACCCCAAAACTTAGATTGATTGCTAAGATTGAATCCAATTTAAAGCCAAATAGTTCAAGATTTTTTGAGTTTAAGGTTGTTTTGTAGAACCTTCAGTGCGGACAATATTTTGGAATTTCAATTTAACCCCAATACTGAAAATTCGTCTTGTCCTTTGTTTGAAATTTGAAGCGCCCAAAGTTCAGACGATTTGCTGAATTTACAGCCCTTACAAAAACCAAAAATGCTACCACAATAATTGAACCAAATTTGGAACACCTAAAACCCCCCTGTGTCAGGATAGTTGTCACCCCTAAATTTTAAAACACATAGGCGGAATGAGAGCAATAAATGACCCATTATTCAAGCGAGCGTAAAGAGGCCGTATTAAAGAAATTACTACCTCCATAC
>JALSJT010000120.1 GCA_026989175.1 Thiomicrorhabdus sp.
GCCCCATTGAAACGCATTAAACAGATGTTTTTTAATATTACATTGTCGCGGGGTGGAGCAGCTTGGTAGCTCGTCGGGCTCATAACCCGAAGGTCATAGGTTCAAATCCTGTCCCCGCTACCACATTCTAAAGCTAGATATTCAAACACTTGAAAAAAGTGGGAGAAGTCTGGCTTTTTTTGTCTCTAAAAAATAGAAAAGGGAAAAAATGCATTTTCATATCACACTGAAACAGTTTGTGTATTTAATACTCTCTTTGATCACTTTGGTTTCAGGGTATGCTTTTTTAAGGTATGCCTATAAGGTGACCGATAGCCTGCCTTTTACTCAAGAGATTGTATTGGTTATCTTGGGGACTGTTGCTACGATTTTTATTACCGCGTTACTGTTAAACAAGCAGACAGCTGTTGAGGTAGAAAAAGAGCAAAATATTCGTTTTTTAGATTTAAAAACGCAAACATACCAGAAATTATTTGATCTATTAGAAGGAATGTCATTAGTCGACTCTTTTTCAAATAAAGAGTTGATTCATCTGCAATTTATTACGCACCGGCTTGCGATGATCTCTTCTCCTGATGTGCTGAGAGAGTACCAAAACCTTTTAAAGGTGATTAGAGAGATCTCTCAAGACAAAAGTTTTGCCGATGATACGGATACGTTGCATCAAGCATTGAGTTCATTAACACTGAAAATTCGTGAAGACTTGATTGGCGTTACACTTGATGGTGATTATACTCAGGAACAGGTCAATAAAATGATTCAGAGTAACTCTCAACAATCGGTTCTTTAATCTTTCCGTTTAGGTTTTTTTCTTGTTTTTATTTTAAGGTGTCATAAGGAAATATGTCATATTTCTTTATAATTTGTTGTTAAAATTAAAGACCTTGAGACCTTTGCACGAAAGGATGCACGGATAAAAAAGTCTGAAATTCGCCTGATTTTCGTTGAAAACCTTGTGAATACCTAGGTATTCCCTGCGATTTCCGCCTCAATCAGATAAATTTCATCTCTTTTTTCTCTCGCGTCTCTCTCGTGCAAAGGTCTCATCTTATCAATGTGTTCCAACCCTGTGGAGTCGATATGTCTAAGATAGAGTCAATTTTAACGGAATCTCGTGTATTTAATGCTTCAGAACAGCTTAAAAAGCGTGTGGCATTAACGGAATCAGATATTGCTCAATTGTATGCGAAGGCGGGCAAAGACCATGTTGGATTTTGGTCTGATTTGGCGCGGGAAAAGCTTGCTTGGTCTAAACCGTTTACCATTGGGTTGGATGACTCGAATGCACCGCACTTTAAATGGTTTAGTGATGGGAAGTTGAACGCGTCTTATAACTGTATTGATCGTCATTTAGAGACAAAAAGCGATAAGCTCGCCATTATTTTTGAAGCGGATGATGGCAAGGTTGTGCGTTATACCTATAAAGAGTTGCACGATCAAGTATGCCGTTTTGCCAATACGCTCGTGGCGCAAGGGATTCAAAAAGGCGATCGAGTGGTCATTTATATGCCGATGATTCCACAAGCGGTCATTGCGATGCAAGCGTGTGCACGAATTGGGGCAATTCATTCAGTCGTGTTTGGTGGGTTTTCGGCAGAATCGTTACGAGATCGTATTGATGATACGGGTGCAAAATTGGTCATTACGGCAAATGCTGGGCGTCGTGGTGGTAAAATCATTCCGCTTAAAAAAGCGGTGGATGATGCCTTAGAAAAAGGGGGCGATCATGTTCGAAAAGTGATTGTATTTCGTCGAACCAACGATGATGTTGCGATGAAAGCTGGGCGCGATATTGATTGGTATGAAGCCGAAGCAGGGATGAGCAATTATCACGACCCTGTGATGGTGGATTCAGAGCATCCGCTCTTTTTACTGTATACCTCGGGTTCAACTGGAAAGCCAAAAGGGGTGCAACACAGTACGGGTGGCTATCTGTTAAATGCCCATGTGACGAATGAGTGGATGTTTGACCTAAGTGAACAGGATGTGTTTTGGTGTACCGCAGATGTGGGATGGATTACCGGACACACGTATGTTACGTATGGCCCTTTATCCGTTGGTGCAACAATATTGATGTTTGAGGGGGTTCCGACCTACCCCGATGCAGGACGGTTTTGGCAGATTTGCCAAGATCATGGTGTGACCATTTTTTATACCGCGCCGACGGCAATTCGTGCATTGATGAAGTTTGGTTCAGAGCTACCAAGTCAATATGATCTGTCTAAACTTAGAATTCTTGGTACTGTGGGCGAGCCGATCAATCCAGAAGCGTGGATTTGGTATTATCATGAAATTGGCGGGGGGCGTTGCCCAATTATTGATACATGGTGGCAAACCGAAACGGGCGCACATATGTTAGCGCCTTTTCCGGTAACGCCTCTTAAACCAGGCTCTTGTGCCAAGGCTCTGCCAGGTATTGATGCCGCAATTGTGAATGAGTCAGGACAGGCGCTTGAGGCGAATGAGGGCGGATTGCTGGTGATTAAAAAACCGTGGCCGTCGATGATTCGTACCGTTTGGGGCGATGATGCACGTTATCAAAAGACCTATTTTCCAATGATGGATACGATTAAAGATGGCGCGTCCTGTTATGTGGTTGGCGACAGTGCTTATCAGGATGAAGACGGTTATTTTTGGATTTTAGGCCGTGTAGATGATGTGTTGAATGTTTCTGGACACCGATTAGGTACCATGGAAATTGAATCGGCACTGGTATCGCACCCTAAGGTGGCTGAGGCCGCAGTGGTCGGTCGTCCTGATGAGATTAAGGGGGAAGCCATTTCGGCCTTTGTGGTGTTGAATGTGGATATTCCAACTGAGGATTCTGAGCAAGCATCGTTAGTTCAAGAGCTCAGAACTTGGGTGGCGAAAGAGATTGGTGCGATTGCAAAACCTGATGATATTCGTTTTGGTACCAATTTGCCTAAGACCCGTTCAGGTAAAATTATGCGCCGTTTATTAAAAACCTTGGCAAGGGGGGAGGAAATTGTGCAAGACACTTCAACGTTGGAAGACCCTTCGGTACTGGAGCAGTTTAAATAGGCTTCCGGTATGGGGAATTGTTTTGACTTACGGGTATAGAGCTGTATAATTAAGCACAGATTTTTTAAAAAAATTATTAAGCGTTGTTTTTAAGTGAATAAATAGCGGCTTAACTTTTAAAAAACCCCGTCTTTACGGGGTTTTTTGTTATTTGAATTTAAGAAACTCACTATCTTCGGTTTTTTTATCCGTAGATATATATCCAAAACGATTTGAAAGTGTCGTTTGAATATTAGGTGAGTATTACAGAAGAGTTGTTGAGTGCGTTTAGAAGATAAGCTAGAAGGGTTGTTTAAACCCACCATTGAATCGATGGGTTTTGAGTTGTGGGGGTTTGAATACTTACCTGCGGGTCGTCACTCTATTTTAAGAGTCTTTATTGATAAAGAAGACGTTGGTGTGACGGTCGATGACTGTGCCTCAATTAGTCGTCAAATCAGTGCGATTATGGATGTTGAAGACCCGATTAGCAGTGCTTACATGCTTGAAGTGTCCTCACCTGGGATGGATCGTTTATTACTGAAGCCGAGTCATTTTCAGCGTTACCAAGGGAAGACGGTTCAGGTTAGAACGGCGGTTGGTGTCTTAGGGCGTAAGAAGTTTAAAGGGCCCATGGTACAAGTAACAGACACCGCGATTGAGATCGAAGTGGATGGTGAGTTGTATGAAATTGATTACGACATCATTGAAAAAGCAAATTTAGTTGCAGAATTTTAGTCTCATTGTTTGATTTAAGAACAGTGAGCATTACAAAGTATTTATATATAATTAAAAGAATTAGGACGAAAATATAATGGGTAAAGAGATATTAGCCGTTGTTGAAATTATGGCAAATGAAAAAGGTGTTGATCAAGAAATTATTTTTGACGCCATTGAAACCGCTTTAGCAACCGCAACACGTAAAAGCCAAGGGGATGAAATTAATGTTCGAGTCTCCATCGATCGCGACACAGGGGACTATGATACCTTCCGTTGTTGGGAAGTGATTGACGATGCCACCGCCATTGAAGACAATGTTGGATGGTACATTCGTGAGATGGATGCAGTGGATGAAGATCCCAATATCGAAATTGGTGAGTTCATTGAAGAGCCAATGGAGTCAATTGACTTTGGTCGAATTGGTGCGCAAGCCGCCAAGCAAGTGATTATGCAAAAAATTCGCGAAGCGGAACGTAAGAAAGTAGTTGCTGAGTACAGCAAGCGTATTGGAGAAATCTTAACAGGTCAGGTTAAACGCATTGATCGCGGTGATGTGATTTTAGATTTAGGTGATAATGTCGAAGCTATTATTCCTCGTAACCAACTGGTGGCACGTGAAAACTTTAGAATGGGGGATCGTGTTCGCGGTTACTTACAGGCGGTGGAGTTTAAGCCAAGAGGGCCTTTATTAAACATGTCTCGTGCTTGTAACGAAATGTTGATGGAGCTTTTTAAAATCGAAGTGCCTGAAATTGGCGACGATTTGATTGATGTGATGAGTGTTGCCCGTGATGTTGGTTTTCGTGCCAAAGTAGCGGTTCGAGGCAATGATCCACGCTTAGACCCCATAGGTGCTTGTGTTGGGATGCGTGGTTCACGTGTTCAATCTGTCACCAATGAGTTAAACGGTGAGCGTATTGATATTATTCAGTGGGATGCAAATGATGCTCAGTTTGTCATTAATGCGATGGCGCCTGCAGAAGTCATCTCTATTATGGTGGATGAAGACAAGCATACGATGGATCTTTCGGTGGATGATGATCAGCTCTCTCAAGCGATTGGAAAGAGTGGTCAAAACATCCGTTTAGCCAGTGAATTAACAGGCTGGGAGTTGAATGTGATGGGTCAGACAGAGATGTCTGAAAAACATGATGTTGAATCGAGAGCACAAGTTGAAGTTTTTGTGAATGCCTTGGATATTGATGAAGAGATGGCCGAAGTACTCGCAGAAGAGGGCTTTTCAACTTTGGAAGAGGTTGCCTATGTTCCCGCGGCTGAGATGTTAGAAATTGATGGGTTTGATGAGGATATCGTTACTGAATTAAAACAACGAGCAAAAGATGCCTTATTAACACACGCCATTGCGGAAGAGGAGAAGTTGGCTCTAGCGGAGCCAGCGGAAGATTTATTAAGCCTTGAAGGCATGACCGACGAGATGGCTAAAAAACTAGCGGGTAACGGTGTTGTTACTCAAGAAGACTTAGCTGAATTAAGTATTGATGAGCTGTTAGAGTTTGTGGAATTAGATGAAACGACGGCAGGTGAGTTAATTCTTAAAGCACGTGCGCCATGGTTTGAAGAGTAAAGGGAGAGTTATACATGTCAGAGATATCAGTAAAAGAATTTTCAAAAACACTCAACCTTTCGGAAGAAAAGCTCCTGTCTCAGTTGGAGGCAGCCGGCATTAAAGGCAAAAAGTCGGGTGATGTCGTTAGTGATGACGAAAAGGTTAAGTTATTAGGCTACTTAAAAGGGCTTCACGGAGATAATTCGGGTGATTCACCTAAAAAAGTGACGCTACGCCGTAAGCAAACCCTTAATTTGTCTGCCGGTTCGGGTAAAGACAAGCGCAGTGTAAAAGTTGAAGTGCGTAAAAAACGAACCTATGTTAAAAAAGAAGAGGCAACAGAACAGCGAGAAGTCGAGCAACCGGTAACGGAGGAGCAACCTGTTGTTGAACAACCTGTCGTTGAACAACCGACGATTGAGCAACCTGTTGTTGAACAACCGACGATTGAGCAACCTGTTGTTGAAAAAGCAGCGACGGTTGAAAGTAAACCGCAAACAACGTTGTCTTCTAAAGACAAGGCACCTCAAAAAGAAGCACCGAAGCAAGAGATTAAAAAGGCTTCTAAGTCGACTTATGAGCGTCCAAAAGCCGTTGGCCTTCGTGTTGTTGCACCGCCTCCAGCAAAAGAAGATCACTCTAAGGCCGCGAAAAAAGTCAAAGATCAAAAGCATCATGAAACACGTAAAGTGAATGATGGTAAAGATGGGCCGAAAGGCGGCGGCAATAAAAAACCAAATAATCGTGGTGGTGGTAATCGTCGTCCAGCACGTGGGGGTCGAAAAGCACAGCCGAAACATCGTGCAGCATTGCAGATGGACAATGAACACGGGTTCCAGCAACCAACCGCACCGGTTATTAAAGAGGTGAAGGTACCAGAAAGTATCTCTTTATCGGCGTTAGCGGAGCAAATGTCAATTAAAGCTGGTGATGTCATTAAGTTTATGATGATGGAGCTGGGGACGATGGCGACCATTAACCAAATCCTTGATCAAGAGACGGCAATGTTGATTGTTGAAGAGATGGGGCATACCGCCATCGCATTTAATGAAGTAACGGTTGAAGATGAGGTGGTCAACCAAGCGTACCATGGTGCAACGGTTACACGTTCGCCAGTGGTCACCATCATGGGGCACGTAGATCATGGTAAAACCTCGTTGCTTGATTATATTCGTAAAGCGAAAGTGGCACACGGAGAAGCGGGTGGCATCACTCAGCACATCGGTGCTTACCATGTGGATACCGATAAAGGCGGTGTAACCTTTATTGATACACCGGGTCATGCGGCCTTTACCGCAATGCGTGCGCGAGGTGCTGAGATTACTGATGTGGTGGTGATTGTGGTTGCGGCGGATGATGGGGTGATGCCTCAAACTCGTGAAGCGATTCAACACGCAAAAGCCTCCGGTGTCGGTATTGTAGTAGCCGTCAATAAAATGGATAAAGAAGAAGCCAATCTTGATCGGGTTATGCAAGAGTTGGCGACGGAAGAGGTCATTCCAGAAGCATGGGGTGGTGATGTTCAGTTTGTGCCAGTTTCTGCAAAAACAGGTTTAGGGATTGATGATCTCTTAGATGCCATTTCATTGCAGTCTGAAATGCTTGAGTTAGAAGCACCAATTGAAGGTCATGCGAAAGGGGTTGTGGTTGAATCTCGTTTAGATAAAGGGCGTGGAACCGTTGCAACGGTTCTGGTTCAGTCAGGAACCTTAAGAAAAGGCGATATTGTGCTTTGTGGCATGGTATACGGACGTGTTCGAGCATTAATCAGTGATTCAGGTAAAACAATTTTAGAAGCTGGACCCTCTATTCCGGTTGAACTACTTGGTTTATCAGGTGTGCCTGTTGCGGGTGATGAGATGATTACCGTGGATAACGAGCGTAAAGCACGTGAAGCGGCGATCTTCCGTCAAGGGAAGTTTAAAGAGCTTAAGATTGCGCGTCAGCAAAAATCTAAGTTAGAGAATATGTTTAATCGAATGGAAGAGGGTGATGTTCAAAATGTGAATATCATTTTAAAAGCCGATGTACAAGGTTCGATTCAAGCGATTACCGATGCATTAGTTAAATTGTCTAACGATGAAATCAAAGTAAACGTGATCTCTTCGGGTGTCGGTGGAATTAATGAAACCGATGCCAACCTAGCAATTGCTTCTGATGCATTAATCTTTGGGTTTAATGTTCGTGCCGATGTGGCCGCAAAGCGGATTATTGATAGTGAAGGCATTGGCTTAAAGTACTACAGCATTATTTATGAAATTGTGGATGAAGTGAAACGTGCGGTAGAAGGGAAGTTAGCACCTGAAATTCAAGAGAATATTCTGGGTGTGGCGGACGTTCGTGAAGTCTTTAAGGCGCCTAAAATCGGCTTAATTGCAGGGTGTATGGTGACAGAAGGTGTTGTGAAGCGTAATAACCCAATTCGTGTTCTACGTGAAAACGTGGTTATCTACGAAGGAACATTAGAATCCCTACGTCGCTTTAAAGATGATGCACAAGAAGTCAATAAAGGGATGGAATGTGGTATCGGTGTTAAAGATTATAATGACGTGAAAGTCGGTGACCAAATTGAGTGTTATGAGCGTGTTGAAGTGAAGCGCACACTTGCTTAACGCTGTTTTCAATTATTAACCATTACAAGGTGGTTAAGTTTTTATAAATGCCCCATTGGGGCATTTTGTTTTTGTGAGAAAAAAGTTTATGAGTAATAAAGCCGTTAGTCGCCCCGCTCGCGTGGCGCAAGAGGTTCGACGTACGTTATCGCAAATGTTGTTGCGAGAAGCGAAAGATCCTCGTTTTCAAAAAATGACCATTACGGACTGTAAAATTAGTAAAGATTTGAGTGTGGTTCGAGTACATTTCGCCTTAATTGGACACAATGAAGGCGATCCAGAAATTAAAGAGACACTCGACGCATTAGAAAAAGCGACGGGTTTCTTTCGAAGCGAATTAGGCAAAAAACTGCGCTTGCGTATTGTGCCTCATATTCGTTTCTTTTATGACAATGTTCCTGAGCATGTTCAGCATATGGAAGATTTAATTAATAAGGCGCTCAATTCATAGTTATGGCACAGGCACAGTTTAAACGTCCCCCAAAAAAGCATATTGACGGTATTATTCTGTTGAATAAGCCCGTAGGTCCCTCTTCAAATGGTATTTTGCAACAAGTGATGCGTGTTTTTAATGCCAAGAAAGGAGGGCATACAGGGGCGTTAGACCCCTTTGCAACGGGATTGCTCCCCATTTGCTTGGGTGAGGCAACCAAGGTGTCTGGGCTACTTTTAGAGTCGGATAAACGATATACCGCTACACTTAAACTAGGGATACAGACGGATACGGGAGATAAAGAGGGCAATGAGATCCAGTCGATGGCGATTCCGTCTTTAACGGAAGCGCGCATTCAGGAAGTCTTATTGGCTTTTACCGGAGCAATCGAGCAAGTTCCTCCTATGTATTCTGCGTTAAAGCACCAAGGTAAACCGCTGTATTATTACGCGCGCCAGGGAATCGAGATCGAACGCTCAGCACGTTCGATTGTGATTAAACAACTTAATTTACTCTCTTTTAGCAACGATACTATTGTCTTTGATGTGCAGTGCTCTAAAGGCACTTATGTACGAACCTTGGGTGAAGAAATTGCCGTCGCATTAGGTACGGTGGGGTATTTAACGGCACTTCACCGTACGCAAACGGGCGCATTGAGTGGTGAGAACATGCTCACCTTTGAAGAGATTGAAGCGCAAAAAATGCGTGCGATTCAGCCCATTGATATCGCCTTAACGCATTTGCAGCGGTTTGATCTCTCGAAAGAGGAGGTTGATCTGATTCAGCATGGTCAAATGTTGCCTTATCCCAAGCCAGAGACGGAATTTGTACGTTTGTATGATGAGGGTGAGTGTTTTGCGGTGGGTGAGTGGTCTGAAAAAAAGCAGATGCTCAAGCCGAAACGCGTCTTTAATTTGCACTTGGCTAAAGCCGAGGCGCAAGAAAAAACAGCATTGGAATCTACAACGTGATCTTTTCTCAAGCGGATGGCATCTTAGACTTAAGAGCGCAAAGCCATTATCAAGCGGGGCATTTACAACACAGTACTTGGTTGCCGTGGTCTCTTTTGCCTGAAAGTTTCAATGAACTCCCCGCCTCACCTGCGACCCTTTTTTTGGTTGGGGATAAGGAGGAGATTGAAGCGGCTACCGTGTTATTAGACGCAAAAGGGTATACCGTGAATGGTTCTTTGGTGATTGATAGCGATGAGGCGATGCAACAATGGGCGCAAACACTCCCCAATCAAGTGGTGTCCGGTAAAGACTCAAAGCGTTTATGGTCGCCTACGCCGTTGTTGATGGAGTGGACGGAGCATTTAAAAGCAGAGGGTTTTGATCCAAAGACGTTAAAGCCACGACCAACCGCGCTGGATTTAGGCTGTGGCGGCGGGCGCGATGCGGTTTTTTTGGCGCAGCAAGGTTGGCAGGTGACAGGCATTGACCAGGAGTCACGGGTTTTAAAACGAGCGAAACAATTGGCATCAAGATCGGGGGCATCGGTTAAATTCAAGTGTTGCGACTTGAAAAAACAAGCGTGCTTTCCTGAAAAGCAATTTGACCTAGTGGTGGTGATGCGATATTTAAACCGTGCGCTGTTTGCTCAAATAGATCAAGCGATTGCTCCCGGAGGAATGCTACTGTATCAAACCTTTGTATCGGGGGTTGAAGCCTTTGATTCCCCTAAAAATCCCAATGTCATTTTAGAAAAAGGCGAATTAAGTGAAGTTTTTTCAGGTTATCAAATATTTGTTGATAGAATAGAGAAATTGAAAGACGGTCGTCCTGTCGCCTCTTTTATTGCCCAGAAACCTTTGTAAGGAGATTGTATGTTAAAGATATCAGCGGATGAACTATTTAATTATTTTCAAAAGCATCTTATTTGTGAGTCGTTGACTAAGAAAGAAGTCGGACGTTTAATTCACTATTTACAAGATAAAAAATATGAGTCGGATGAAGTGATTTCAGACGCAGGTGAAATTGGTGAATCACTTGGTTTTATTGTAAAAGGTAAAGTGGTTTTTTGCAGTGCTGATGCTGAACACACCAATGTGGGCAAACAAGGCGTAGGTACCTTGGTGGGAGAGATGTCTTTCTTTGATCGCAAGCCTCGTAATTTAAGAATGGCCGCTGGTAAAAAAGGGGTACAAATTTTTATGCTAACTCGCCCTATGTATGATCGTTTAAAGGTCGAAGAGCCATTTATTGCGGTTAACATTTTAGAGAACGCCATTGTCAGTTTAGATGATTTAGTGCGCCATATGGGTGACGATATCTCAGCACTCGGTCACTATGTTCACGGGTTTGGTAAGCGATAAAAGAGTTGTTTTAACGCTTGAAATCAGTATAATACGCGAGTTCGTTTCTATCATCGGTTGTGGAGGCGAATACATCATTAAAACCGATTATTGGAGAAAGAAGTATGTTTAACGCAGAAGTTAAAGCAAAAATCGTTGCAGAATACGCAACAAAAGAGGGTGATACAGGTTCACCAGAAGTTCAAATCGCACTTTTAACTGCGCGTATTAAGTACTTAACAGAGCATTTTAAAATTCACAAACAAGATAACCACTCTCGTACGGGTCTATTGCGTTTGGTAAGTCGTCGTCGTAAGCTTTTGGATTATATCCATAGGAAAGACGGTGAAAGATACCTGTCTATTATTAAACGTCTTGGTTTACGTAAGTAAGCAACCACGTTTAAATAAAAAAACCCTGCATAGCAGGGTTTTTTTTTGCCTATAAAACTGTGAAACCTGCTTATAAAGAGTAGAATAGCGGGATTAATTTTTAAAGCTCGCAATCGAAACTAAAAAGGAATTTTTATGGCCAAGATTACAAAGTCATTTCAGTATGGCAATCATCAAGTAACGTTAGAAACGGGAGAAATTGCACGTCAAGCAGACGGTGCCGTGATGATTGGGATGGGAAATACCCGCATATTAGTGACTGTAGTCGCGGCCAGAGCGGCAAAAGAGGGACAAGACTTCTTTCCTTTGACGGTAAATTATCAAGAAAAAGCCTATGCCGCAGGAAAAATTCCGGGCGGTTTTCTAAAGCGTGAAGGGCGCCCTTCTGAAAAAGAGACCTTAACCTCACGTTTAATTGATCGCCCAATTCGTCCGTTATTTCCAAAAGGGTTTAAAAACGAAGTGCAAGTGATTGCAACCGTTGTGGCACTGGATGCGCAAGTGGGAACTGAAGTTGCGGCCATGTTAGGAACTTCTGCGGCACTGGCTATTTCAGGCGTTCCATTTTCTGGGCCAATTGGTGCGGCGATTGTTGGTTATTCAAACGATCAATATGTGTTAAACCCAAGTGCAGAAGCCTTGCAAACCTCGGATTTAGAATTGAGTGTTGCAGGGACTAAAGATGCCGTCTTAATGGTGGAATCTGAAGCCTCTGAGTTGTCCGAAGAGATTATGTTGGGTGCGGTGATGTTTGGTCATGCGCAAATGCAAACCGCCATTGATGCCATTGCTGAATTTGCAAACGAAGTGGCTAAACCCGTGTGGGATTGGCAGGCAGAAGTCGAAAATACAGAATTAAAAGAGGCCGTGTTCTCGTTGCTACGTTCCGATGTGGAAGCGGCCTATAGCATTGCCGATAAAATGGATCGTTACAGTGCATTGGATGCAGCGAAAGCGAGAATGGTTGAGGAACTGGCTGTTTCAGAAGAGAACAGTACTGGCTTTGATGTTAAAGAGCTGGAAGCCGCATTTGGTAAATTACAAAAAGAGATTGTACGTGGTCGCGTTATTGCGGGTGAACCTCGTATTGATGGACGGGATACCAAAACTGTTCGTGAAGTGACTTGTAAAGTCGGTGTACTGCCTGAAGTACACGGTTCGGCACTGTTTACCCGTGGCGAAACACAAGCCTTAGTGGTCACCACATTAGGTACCGAGCGTGATGCCAAAATGGTCGATGACTTAACGGGTTCTTATCACGATCGTTTTATGTTGCACTATAATTTTCCTCCTTACTCTGTGGGAGAGTGTGGTCGAGTGGGTAGCCCTGGACGACGTGAAATTGGTCACGGTATGTTAGCGCGTCGTGGTGTGGCCGCGTTACTGCCAACAGCAGAAGAGTTTCCATATACCATCCGTGTGGTGTCTGAAATCACCGAATCGAACGGGTCAAGTTCCATGGCATCTGTCTGTGGTACCTCGCTTTCATTAATGCACGCTGGGGTTCCGATTGAAGCGCCAATTGCCGGAATTGCAATGGGCTTGATTAAGGAAGACGCTGATTTTGCAGTGCTATCCGATATTTTAGGTGACGAAGATCATTTAGGTGATATGGACTTTAAAGTGGCGGGAACCGATCAAGGGATTACCGCACTGCAAATGGACATTAAAATTACTGGGATTACCGAAGAGATTATGCAACTGGCGTTAGCGCAAGCAAAAGAGGGGCGTTTAACCATTTTAGAGTCGATGGCGAAAGCGATTAACACCTCTAATCAAGAGGTGGCTTCAAGCGCACCACGCTATACCATGATTAAAGTTAAGCCAGAAAAAGTACGTGAAATCATCGGAAAAGGTGGCTCGACCATTCGTGCTTTAACGGAAGAGACCGGTTGTGTGATTGAAGTGGACGATGAAGGAAATGTAAAAATTTCCTCTTCCGATGAGACCGCTTCTGCAATGGCCATTGCACGTATTAACGAGATTACCGCCGAACCTGAAATTGGCAAAACGTACGATGCAGTGGTGAAGAAAATTGTTGATTTTGGTGCATTTGTCGCCTACATGCCAGGTCGTGAAGGGCTGGTTCATGTGTCTCAAATTGCCAATGAACGTGTTGAAAACGTAGAGGATTATCTTAAAGAGGGTCAAGAAATCCGCGTAAAATTAACCGAAGTGGATAAACAAGGTCGAGTGAAACTGTCGATTAAGGCGGTTGAAGCGTAAGCGTTCTTTAACAATGTTTACACCAAAAAGGCCATTTATTGAATGGCCTTTTTTATAAAAATTTACAAATTGGAATAACAGAAACATGTCAAAAACCCATCCCGCATTTGAATACCTTGGTCAACAGTCAATAGACTCTTTAAACTTAACGGTTGAACATTATCAACATCGTTTAACGGGCGCAACGCACTATCATTTAGCGGCGGATGATCCGCAAAATGTCTTTTTAGTGGCCTTGCGAACCGTGCCAATGGATTCAACGGGTGTGGCACATATTTTAGAACATACTACGTTGTGTGGCAGTGAAAAATACCCTGTTCGTGACCCATTTTTTATGATGATTCGTCGTTCATTAAATACTTTTATGAATGCATTTACTTCGAGCGATTGGACGGCATATCCGTTTGCCACCGAGAATAAAAAAGACTTTCAGAATCTATTGCAAGTCTATATGGACGCGGTGTTTTTCCCTAATTTGGATGCGCTGGACTTTGCCCAAGAGGGGCATCGTTTTGAATTTGAAGAGATGACCAATTCAGACTCTCCGTTGACCTATAAAGGCGTGGTGTTTAATGAAATGAAAGGGGCGATGAGTTCGCCAATTTCGACCTTATGGCAAGCGTTCTCCTCTGAGTTGTATCCAACCAATACGTATCACTATAATAGCGGTGGAGATCCTGAGGAGATTCCAAACTTAACCCATCAACAGTTATTGGATTTTCATAAAAATCATTACCATCCGTCTAACGCCGTGTTTATGACCTATGGCGATATTTCGGCCGTTGAGCACCAGACACAGTTTGATTCCTTGGCATTGGCGCGCTTTAAAGAGAGCGTGCCACAAGTGCATGTTGGATTGGAGCAACGTTTTAGTGAGCCGAAAGCGGTGAGTCATGTCTATGCACTGGATGAAGAGAGTACCGAGGCAAAAACGCATGTTGTGTTGGGTTGGTTATTGGGTGAAAACAAAGACCCTTTGAACGTTTTAAAAGGGCACTTGTTGTCTTCGGTATTATTAGACAACAGCGCCTCGCCATTGCGCACGGTCTTAGAAGGCACCCCGTTAGCCACCGCACCTTCGCCACTGTGTGGTTTGGAAGAGTCCCATAAAGAGATGGTTTTTGTGGTGGGTGTACAAGGTTCTGAGCCAGAGCATGCTGAAGCGATTGAGCAGCTGATTTTGACAGAACTGGACCGCATTGTTGAAGAGGGTGTGGATCAGTCGCAAGTGGAAGCGATGTTGCACCAGTTGGAACTGTCTCAACGAGAAGTGGGTGGCGACAGTTACCCGTATGGTTTAGAGCTGATTTTACATGCATTGCCAGGTGCGTTGCATGAGGGCGATCCGATTGCGTTATTAGACAGCGATCAAGCACTTAAAGACTTGGAACAAGAGGTGAAAGACCCCCAGTTTATTCCAAACTTAGTCAAAACATGGTTATTAGAGAATACCCATCGTGTTCGTTTAACTATGGCGCCTGATACCGACTTATCAGCACAAAAAGAGCAAGCCGAAAAAGCGAAGTTAGCCGCCATTCAAGCGGCACTTACTGAAGTGGAAAAGCAGGCGATTATTGATCAAGCGATTGCGTTAGAAAAGCGTCAAGCACAGGAGGATGATCCTGCTATTCTGCCTGAGGTAACCAAAGACGATATTCCCGAAACTATTAAAACCTATACGGCACAGCACTCGCAAGTGGGTCATGTGTCTGTCACTGCGTATCAGTGTGGCAGTAACGGCTTAACCTATGAGCAGTTAGTAATGACGTTACCCGCATTAACCGAGGCTGAAAAAGCCTTAATGCCACTGTTTAACAGTTGTATTACCGAAGTGGGCAGTGCTGGGCGTGACTATCTTGAAACACAATCTTACCATGCCGAAATATCGGGTGGCATCTCGGCACGCTCGATGGTGCACTCTAAATTGCAAGCACCAGAAGGGTGTCACAGTCACTTTTTGCTCGCTTCAAACGGGCTAAATCGTCACCAAAATAAAGTAGCAGAGCTTATTGAAGATACACTTTATACCGCACGATTTGATGAGTTACCTCGTTTGAAAGATTTAGTAGGACAAATTCGAGCTTCTGTGGATCATGGTATTACGGGCAATGGTCACGGTTTGGCGATGATGGCGGCGGTGCAAAATTTTACCCCCGCCGCACAGTGGAGCTTTCAACGCTCGGGCTTTGCCGGTATTCAGTACATTAAAGCGTTAAATGAAGATTTGCAAAGTTCTGAGCAAGTCGTAGAAGCCTTTGCAGAAGGGCTGACAGGCATTCAAAGCAAGCTGTGTCAAGCGCCCAAGCAAGCGTTGGTCATTAGTGATGAAGCGGGGCTCTCTTCGGCGCTAAGTGGTTTGAATACGGCTTGGAGCCGAGTGCCAGATGCCGCAACCCAACCCAGTGAGTTTTCGATTAAAGCGTCTCAACAAACGGTAAAACAAGCGTGGGTAACCAGCACTCAAGTGAACTTTTGTGCGCTCGCTTATCCAACCGTCATGCCCGATCACGAGGATGCGCCTAAACTTTCGGTATTAGGCGCTTGTTTGCGCAATGGTTTTCTGCACTCAATTATTCGCGAAAAAGGCGGTGCTTATGGTGGCGGCGCAAATTACAATGGCGAAGCCAGCGCTTTTGTCTTTTATTCGTACCGCGATCCACGTTTATTAGAAACTTACGAGGATTTTGATAAAGCGATGGATTGGTTAATGAGTTCTGAGGCGACACAAGCCAAAGTAGACGAAGCGATTTTGAATGTGATTAGTTCCATGGACAAACCCAGCTCACCAGCGGGCGAGGTGAAAAAAGCCTTTTATCAAACGCTACACGGTCGAACGCATGAAACCCGCATGGCCTATCGTCATGGTGTGATCTCTACTACATTGGAAGAGCTTCGAACGGTTGCGGAACGTTATTTAACGCAAGACAATGCCTCATCAGCGGTATTAACGAATACCAATGGTGCAGAGCAGTTGGTTGATGCAGGA
>JALSJT010000121.1 GCA_026989175.1 Thiomicrorhabdus sp.
CCTACGCACCATGCTCAAGCAACTGCCCTACGCCACCACAGTGGAAGAGATGGAGGCACTGCTGCCGTGGAATATGAAAAAAGAGTGCGTAGAGAAACAGGTACGCTGATTAATTAGCGCTTACGATGACTAATCCAAGTTCAATGATGACCACCAACCTGGGCGAGAGGTTAATAGGCCATATCGAAATTGTAAGGTAGAATGTGTATAAGCCTTGGTTGTTTCACCGATTGAGTGCCAGCCTTTAATTTGTCGCTAACCATTATACAGTCAGGTCTTGCATTGTTATTTTGTTCGGTAACATTTTATAATCCAGATTATATATCTTTGAGTTTGAAGAGGGAGTGCTCCCTACAGGATCAAAGTCATGGGTAATCAAAAAATTCATACTGCGAGGGCAATGAAATAATGGATAAAATCGTGATATTTACGGGTGATTTGTCTTATTCAGTAAGAAAGGGAATAGTTGAAATCAATAGCAATTACCCAGGCGTTCAGCTACTAATTGCTCACCACTCACCTGTAAAACCGGTCAATAAAATTCTAAAGAGCCAGTGGGTGAATTTAAAGATAAATGGTTGGCGGTGGATACCACATCGGTCTATAGGTATTTTCTCCGGGTTAATTCAGAGGCTTTTTAAAGACAAGTGCTCCACACAAAGCAACACTTTCCCGGGAAGTCAATATGACTGGGGAAATATAAAAAACCTTCCAAATGTTGTTTATCATTCTTGTAATAATCTGCACGATAAAAAAACATTGGACAAAATAAGATTTTTCAACCCTGACCTGGGCATTTCTTTAGCTGCTCCTATATTGAAAACACCTCTTTTTTCTATTCCTACATTAGGAACAATTAATTTACATAAGGGGAAGGTTCCTTTTTATCGAGGCATGCCTCCGGCCTTTTGGGAGCTATGGAATAATGAAAAAGAGGTTGGGTGTACTATTCATAAAATAGAGGCCGGATTAGATACTGGAGATGTGTTGGTCGAGTCCGCAATTTTAATATCGAAGTACTCTACTGTAAAAGGTATGCAGTTAACTTTGGACGAACTTGGTGTCTTGCTACTAGTTCAAGCAGTTCAATTAATAGCAAAAGGAGATCCAGTGTGGAGAAAACAACAAATAGACGGAGGAAAGACCTACAAGAAACCAACACTAAAACAGAAAAACAGACTAAACAGCAAACTAGCAAGTTTAAACAAGAAAGGGGCTATCAAACATATTTTCAAGGAGATCGTGTTTTTTTCTTACGTTTATTTAATTCGACCAATTCCACGCAGGCTGTTGGCGTTGAAGAATAATCAAAGAGTTATCGTACTGCTTTACCATCGTGTAAACGATGAGCTGCGTGACTCTGTAACGGTCGGAATAGAGCAGTTTAATAAGCAGATGGAAATTGTGAAACAGACGTGTACGGTTGTTTCCATAGAAGATGTTGTTAATGGGAATTTACCAAAAAATAGTACTCGCCCAATAGTTGCAGTCACTTTTGATGATGGATACTTAGATAACTACGACAATGCCGTGCCAATTTTATTGAGGCATAAAATCCCAGCAGCATTTTTCATTAGTACCGGAGTGATTGGGACAGACAATGGGTTTAAGCATGATTTATCGGCGCTGGGAAAAGCACTGCCAAACATGAATTGGAAACAAATAAAGCATATGAAACAGCTCGGCTTTACAATTGGCCCGCACACTATAAACCATATTAATTGCGCAAAAGATGACGCGAGAAAAGTACGACAAGAAATTATTGAATCAAAGCAAACAGTAGAAAACACTTTGAATATAAAGGAAGTAATATTTGCATATCCTTTTGGAAAAAAAGAAGACATAAATAGTGACATTTTAGAATACGTTAAAGAGGTAGGATATCTTGGCTGTTTATCTGCTTACGGCGGGTGTAATAAAAAATCGATTGACCCATACAATGTTTTACGTATGGGAATTGACTACAATTTCTCAGCTTTAGCTTTTAAAGCGCGTTTGGAAGGATAATGCGAGATCAGCTCCTTCTTGTAGCTGTCTCTTTTAGAAGATTTTCAGTATCATTGGGTGCGACTGCATTAGACCATACCCTATGACGGGTCGGGTGGGCGGCCAGATAGATGAACATTAGAAGGCGATAGCAATGAGTATGACATTTTTACTAACTGGTGGTATAGAGCGCAAAGAAAATGTTGATTATGGAGAAGGCCGCGGCTTTGAATCGGCAAAGCTTCTCCTTTTAAATATGAACGATAAGAAACAAACTGAGCTGCTTGTATTGAACAAAGGGGGGGAGAATTATCCTGATGAGCATCCAAGCCTCCTGTTTACATGTGCAAGTTTAGATGGTGACACTTTATGGTTAACATCAGAAACTGAGGTTTTTGAGTATAGCTATCCCTCGTTGAATTTGCGCAGAAAAATATCGTACCCTTTTTTTCAAAACATTCACCATGTGTTTCCGTATGGTAGTAGCTCTATTGCCGTTGTTTCCACCGGATTAGATTTAGTCGTGGTACTTTCCAAGGCGACATTGGAGCCTATTTCCTTTTTTAATGTTGAGGGAAAAGATCCTTGGCATAGATTTGATAGATCTATTGATTACAGAAAGACTCACTCAACAAAGCCACACGATAGTCATCCAAATTTTGTTTTTTCACTAGATGATCAACTCTGGGTCACTCGGTTCAAGCAAAAAGATGCTGTTAATTTACATGACCCGAGTGATCAGATATATATTGGTGGGAAGGGAGGGGTTCATGATGGTCATGTTATTGGTCAATACATATATTTTACGAGTGTTTTTGGTGAAATTGTTATTGCAGACTCGGCATCTCGCAAAGTAGTGGACAGGGTAAACCTTAACGAAATAGAAGGGACCAAGCGGCCGCTAGGTTGGTGTAGGGGGTTTTGTTTGGATGGAGATATTGCTTATGTCCTCTTTAGCCGACTGAGGTCTACTCGTATTCGGGAAAACATTTCTTGGGCTCGAGATGTTGTTACTGGCAGGCTGTCGATTACTAAAAGCCGAGTAGTCGCTTACAATATAAAAACGCGAGAGAAGGTTGATGAGTTTTTGATGCCTGAAGGGTCAATTAATGCGATGTACAGCATCATTCCTAATAGAGGTGGTGAATTTGATTAATATCCGCTTATTTTTTAATGGGTGTGCGCTTTCACTGTTACAGGGCAAGGTAGGAATGGAATACACCAACCTCATATGCCCTTGCTTCAGTGGGTCTATCCGGCTTTATTAAACCACCACACCTAGTGACACTGACACAATAATCATTAAACAATAAGCGAAGCCTTGATTAAGGGGCTGAATGAACTTAAGCTGAGAGAAATTATTTTCATTTATTCCTAGCTTGGGTATTTCATGAGTTTACGCATATTATTAATATGCTCAGACGAATGCACAGCAATAACTGCTCTATTTGGTACGATTTTCGGGGTATGAGGATAATTTAGACCAGCATAAAATATTTATGACTTTTTCAGAACTTACTCAGGTGGCCGCGTGCTCTGGGGTTGAATCCGATGTACAAAAAATGGTTGGTAAAACATGATTTTGATCAAGGCAAGCTCTTTTTGTATATTAGTATCATTGTTTTGTTTTGTGTCATACGCTAACGCGGAAAACAATACTTGCACTTTGAGTTTAAAAGGTATCGAATTTGATCCTGCATCAATTCGGAAACTTACGCTTTCCACAGAACGAGCCGGGCAGGTTCTTCACTCCCCCCTTAATTATGCTGATAATGTTCAGCTCAACGATTTGATTGCTATTCAGGCAAGTTCAGTATTTATCCCGCAACCT
This sequence comes from Thiomicrorhabdus sp., assembly GCA_026989175.1. Taxonomy (GTDB): domain Bacteria; phylum Pseudomonadota; class Gammaproteobacteria; order Thiomicrospirales; family Thiomicrospiraceae; genus Thiomicrorhabdus. The sequence goes on from JALSJT010000121.1 coordinate 3,818, forward strand.
ATCACTCCAGCAAGCTTTAGTTTACTTAAAAATAAAGAAATAGAGGTTCCACTGTCTCCGTGCAAAAAAGATGATGTGATAATACTAAGGCCTCATTATCCATTAGCATTGGCGACAAAGTACACGGTCGTCATAAACTCTAATTCTGAAGGATCAATCGAGAGGTACTCATGGTCATTCACTACAACTAGCGGAGTGAAGCCTCCGTTATTGAATCTTTGGGAAATAAATATGCTCGAATCAGGGAGGAAGTGGGGGGAGTATCTCTTAGATTATAACCCTAAGCCTTTATCTTATAGTGAATCACGAGGTATTTATTATGATGCGCAGAGGGTGTATTTTCAAATTGCTGCTTATACGGGAGAGAAGGAACCTTGGGAGACGTATGCAGCAAAGGCTGAAAAAATATATCGGGTATATTTAGATAGCAGAAATTGGGTGACACAAGGATGGCGGAAGTTCCCACATGGGTTCTACCTAGATTGGGTGCGGAATGCGGATAAAGCTGACAAAGATGCACTATTAGCATTAAGGGACAACAAAGTATTCCATAATCCAGATACTTTTACTAATGTCCATAAGTGGTATTGGTCGGATTTGTCACGAGAAATAGCATACGCTATTGAGGCGAACGTCTATGCAGAAAGGGCAGGGCATGCTCGAAATAACACTCGAGTACAGCTATATGTTGACATGGCATTAAATCATATTAATGAATGGATAACCGGAGAGAGAGGGAATCCTGATGTTACGAAACATCGTTTTGCACCATTTATGGCTGGATTGACAGCAGAGGCTTTGATTGATTTTTATGAGTGGGAAGTGGCGCAGGGCCATAATCCAGACGATAAAATACCTAGTGCGCTCATGGCATTAGCTGATTTCTTATGGGAATCAAAGGTGGTAGAGGGCGTTAATCAGGGTAAGCCTATGTGGGTCTCTGATATTGGGGGTACTGGTTATCCTCATAATGACCTGGGTGGTACAGGTTATGGAGCCTTCCGATATGAAGATAGGCAGAACCCAGCATCAGCTTTAGACGGAACAACAGTATTATCGCCAGAGCTAAATATGCTAATTGCGCCTTTGTACGCTTGGCTTTACAAATATTATGGAGATAGTATTTACATCAAGAGGGGCGACCTTATTTGGGAAGGGGGGGTTGCACTATCCAATGTCGGTTGGAATACAAAAATTTTCAATCAAAATTATCGCTGGAGTTTTGATTATGTGGAATGGAGAAAGGATGGGAATATGAAATAGAATCCGGGGCTGCCTCCTAAGACATCAAAGGCCACCCAAAAACCGATGAACAATGACGGCTACCCTATGCAACCTGGTTCCACTATATTGCGCCAACGGGCGCTGAACTACAAGTTCTACATTGGACATACATATCCATATTTTTTAAGGGTGCCTTCTGCGACCGCTTTGATCGATAGCACATCTTCAGAAGATAAACTTTTAATGCTATAGGCATTCATATTTTTTATTTTTGAATCAACGTCATGAATATTCCAACCTAAACCAAGAACACTTTCTGGCATCGGTGGGATATCTAGGAATGTTGTAATCTTATGCAAGGCACTGGCTGGATCCTCCGTGAGGTCTTCATAAGTTATGGTTAAAAAATTATCCAGTAGAGCGCCGTCCACTTGAGCAATATCATCTGAAACCTTCCACTGTTCTGCGCATAAATCAATTGGGTAGCCATTACCTCTATATGGGGAATCCCATCGCTTATAGTTTGCCTTACGCTGAATTCCCTTTGAAACCGCGTAGCCGTTCCTGACAATGTAGATAAAATATGCCGGTTTAAAATACTCTTGTAGGTAGGGCATTCTTGTGAGGTTGGTAATCGATTTTTCAATAAGGTTTTTTGAGCCTCGAGAATACCAAAGCGACCAGTGGCGTTTTATCCTTTCTGCTCTCTCTGCTGCATCAGGTTCATTTGAGGAAACACGGACATGGTCGAGGCACTGAGACCACATACGCGGCCATCCCATCTGCTCTGGGTATGGGAGTCTGTCTGTTAAAAATGCGCCTTCATTTAACATCCCTGCCAACATAGGATGCTGTCTCAACATACTTGCTAACAATGTTGTTCCAGAGTTGTAGCAGCCAACAACAAATATCCACCGATCCGGATTCAGTGGGTGCCCAAAAGGCAGCAGCATCCTTTGCACAGGAGATTGCATCAATAGCGTCAAATAAGCTTTGCTGGCATTAGACTTGAGCGACTTAAGCATAAGGGTTTTGAACTCCACCACTATAACGACATACATCTGAGATAAATATCAGAGGCCTAATTAGCTTATGTTTGCTATCCATTAAGAAGACTCCGGTTCGTCAGGGCACTGGGAATCAATCTCCCTGTGATTAACCTATCAATTTTAACGCAAGTAGTTTAGATTCGAATAATCAGTCAATAAAAAGCCTGATGACAACACAGTCTACTTTTATCCAACGCCACTTAAAATGGACATCTGAACTCGTCGAGGTAACGTTGTTTTTGACTACAGCATCAAATCATAGGCGCTCGACTTTTATCGATGTAATCCACCATCATATCAATGATATTATGCTTTATGAATTGACTCTATATATCTCGCCCATTGAAAATACTGATGTAAGAATCAACAACGCGATGAATATCGTAATCATTAATAATCCGCTGCCGCGACTGCTGCCCCATCGTATTTAACAATGTCCGATTTTCATAGGTATTTTTTATAGCTTTCGCAAGTAATTCACTATTTTCCGGCGGAACGACTACTCCCACCTCACTACCAAGCAAGTGGGGAATCCCTCCTACCGCTGTAGCAATACACGGCACGCCCACACACATGGCCTCCAAAAGCACCATAGGTAACCCTTCGGTTTTTGAAGAGAGAACAACGACATCGCTTTCCCTTAAAAGCTCAAGGATATCATTACGTGCACCCAACATTTTCACGTAAGAAGATATATTCAATTTGTCAATACAGTCGCGTACCGCATCAAAACGAGGGCCATCTCCAATTATTTGAACTTCAAAATCAAAAACACCACCGTCTACCATTTGCTTTATTGCATTGAGGAGGTTTTCGTGGTCTTTTTCAGGCACTAAGCGCCCAATGCACGAAATAACAAATTTTTTATTATTTACTTCACTAGCATCAAGTACTTTATCTATCTCTGCAATGGGTGAAAACTTATCTACATCTATTCCATTGGGTATTGTCACAACATTCTCTGCTGGAACACCAAAGTCATTGATAAAAAACTCGCGTAAACCATCATGTATAGTGGTTACAACATCTGCTCGTTTACTAAAAAAACGAGATAACTTTTTTAATCGCGATTCATTTTTTGTATGATGATTAGAGTGCTCGGTCAGAACAATCTTTTTAATACCCGCAAGCCTGGCAGGTAGATAAGCTTGTATTAGCATGGGTGCGTGATGAACATGAATAACATCCGGCTTCTCTTTGCGAAATATTTTATACAGGGCATACTGAAAACGAAGTCGTGATAGCTGCCCCATGCCGGCAGAAAAACAGGGGATGTGATTTTCTTCCAACTGCTGGCGAATAACACCATCCGAACCCGCCAAAGAGCACACGGAAACAGGAAAGCCTCTCTCGCGCAATATTTTAGCAATTGCCACTGAAAGCTGCTCAGACCCTCCAAGATTAAAAGAATAGATAACTTCCATGATTGAAAGTCTATTATTTACGTTTGAGCTCATTACTTATTAATTTCCATCACAGTAGGTATCGTTTTTTGTACACTTGTATGTAAGGGTTACACACTACCTTCCAATAAGTCATTATAAATAGAAAGGATTTTTTTCGCTCTCTTTTGGGGTGAAAACTTCGGGTAAAGAGAATAGTAACCCTTTTCCGCAACCTGCTTTCTTAATTCGACGTTGATAACCACTATTTTTAGAGCATTTGCCATCGCCTTGAAATTCCCAGGAGGGACTATCCAACCATTTTCACCATCAGAAATTATTTCCTTTACACCACCAACGTCTGTTGAAATAACTGCGCGTTTAGACATCATTGCTTCTAGCACCACATTAGGCAAGCCTTCGCTGTGGGATGGCAATATCACGATATCAGCAGCCTCATAATAATCCTGCATAGCCTGCTGGTATCCACAAAAAACAATAGCGTTCGATATGCCTAAATGATTGGCCATGACTTCAAGTTTATTTCGCTCTTGACCTTCACCCACCAACATTACCTTTATTTCCGGGCACTCTGGAAGCACTAGAGCAACAGACTCAAGCAACACCTCCTGCCCCTTTTCTGGGCTAAATCGGCCAAAACAGCCGATAACAACATCCTGTGCGTTAACCCCATGCTTTTGTCGCACACCATCTCCACCAATGTCATAGGAGAGTTCTCCCTCATCAACTGCATTTAAAATCATGTGTGTTTTGCGCTTCTCGCCACGAATACGATGAATTGTTTCATGTAAAGCGGGAGAAACTGCGACCGCAACGTCTGCGCGCTTCAGGCAAAATCGTTCAATTTTATTGTATAATCGTACCTTGGCATTTTCATTGGTCCATCCATGCGCCCATGCAATCCATTTAATCCTGAGCACTTTTGACAAAACCAGTGCAATTACATGCCCTTTATAACCGTGGGTCTGGATAATATTAACCCTACGCTCTCCACACATCGTGCGAACCTGACTAAATAGACGAACATCAAGCGCTCCTTTTTGAATGATGGGCGTATAGTTAGCACCCCTTTTTTTTGCAATTTCTGAAAACTCTGAATCCACTCCCGCCTCACGAATAAAGCTGGCCAACCGGTAGTCAAAGCTGGATTTAGCATGACGAATAAATTGAAGAATCCCTTTTCCTGGGCCACTTAATGCGGGCGAGGCGTATATGATAAGGACATTAGGCCTAATCAAAGCTATGCCTATATTCATTGAGTTCTTTTACTACTTTGGCTGGGTTGCCCGCGACAATGCATAGGTCGGGGACATCCTTTGTCACCACAGCGCCCGTTGCAACAATCGCACCTTTCCCAATCGTTACGCCCTTAAGTATAGTGCAGCTCATACCTATCCACGCGTAGTCCTTTATGACGATATCACCACAGCCGCTTTCTCCTGGTGGTTCGTTTTTTGCCCGCTTAATCGGATCAAGAGGGTGAAGATCATAACCCACTAAGGCAACCCGACTCGCAATCAAGACGTGGCACCCTATTTCTACCTTTTGTCCAACTGCAATATTCATTTGATATCCAAGATGTGAATGGTCACCAATAATTAACATTGGATTTGGGTATACTTTGCTAGCTGCGAACGTGGCAGCACCGTGCATAGTGACATCATTTCCTATATGCATATTGAGCAAGTCACTCACCAGAGGAATGCCACCAATCAATCTCAAGCGGCGACCACATTCGCTACACATACTACGTAGAATAGGCTCATAGTACAAAAGGCTCGTTAGTCGACCCCAAGTGGCCAGACGAAAAGCACGCTCTCCACGCAACAAGTGATAAACGGGCCAAATAGCAGGCATATTGATACTTCGCATACTTTTTGCAACACGATATGCCTTATCCCAAAATGGAGTTTCTCTTTTTCGTATTTTTCTTGAAAGCTGTTTTATCATTGACAACCCCTATTCAGCAACCATCTTGAAGTTCGCTCCTCAGCCTAGCCTTACTTGGACAGAGAAACGACAAGCACACTTGAGTGTCTATAAAAATCATCACAAAGAATCTTAACCCGGGTGTTTCATGAGTTTACGCAAAGATCACACGGAGTATTGGATTTATAGAGAACCCCCAAAAATACCCGCATCAATGACCACGAACGATAGAGGATGAAAACCCTGTGAAATCAAAGATAAGTGAAATTGTGCGTGACTCATGAAATATTCGACTTAATGCTTACAAATCAAGAGCATCAACGTTCAACACGACTCCATGTGACTTTCTGTATCCCAAAAAGGTGGCGCCAAAAACCAACAAAACAGGCTATATTCATGGCGCTAAAATAATAGGGTATATAAACGATCATTCTATTTCGTAACGCTGGAATCAACAAGCCAATTATTGCCAGCCCATAAAAAACAAACTGTAACCAGAAGAAAACATCTATCACTAATGATCCATCACTATATATGCTGAAGCCTAATAGTGAGAGCAAGAAAAAGGGAGAAAGCCACCTGAGCAATTTATGAGAAACAAAGAAAAAAGCCGCCTTGGAGTACTTAACTGGCTGCTTTAGAAACTCCATGTACTTTAACACCTGAAAACCGCCCGCAGCAATGCGAGTTTTACGTCTGAATTCCTGAGAAACTGATGCGGGCACCATCTCATGGGCCTTGGCCGTCGGCTGATATACAATACGAGCATCGTTGTCAATAGCTCGCATCGCCATGTAAAAGTCATCTAGGATGATGTTTGTGGGAAGTTCAGTAACGTGTTTACGCCTTATAGCAAACATCCCACCATCAATCCCAACCATAGTATGCAGCAGTGACTCATAGAGCTGCATAAAGCGTTCATATTTCATGTAAGCCCCCTCACCTAATGGCTCACCATCTTCCAGCGCCATTAACTCCACACAACCACTTACAGCACCACAGCTTGCGTCTGAAAATGGCTTCACTAAGGCCTGAATCGATGAGCGCTCAAAAAAAACATTGGCATCGGTAAAGACCAAGATATCACCAGTTGCATGCGGCAAACCTTGGTTCAATGCGTTCGGCTTACCTTTTCGCTCCCTCACTTCTATAACTTTTAAGCGCTCATCACTAAAACTATTGGCGATTTCTAGGGTACGATCCGAAGAACCATCTGAAACTACAATTACCTGCATAGCCTCTTTCGGATAATCAATAGAAAGGGCATTTTCAATTTTTCGTTTTATATAGCGCTCTTCATTATATGCAGAGATAATAATTGAAATAGTTGAAAAGGATGACAACCTATAAGCTGGGGGTTTAAGCCTCCTCCCCCACACCCACAATAAAGCAGGATAGGCCAAGTAAACATATAGCACTATAAATAAAGGCATCCAAAAAAAAATCGTAGTATTCATAATATCCTTAATTATTTTTTTGACACGCCCATATATTTCCACAAGCAATTTTGAGATATGTACATCAAGCCTCTATAAAATCAGCCAAACCAATTGCCCTAATATCTTGCCAGATAAAAAACATTTTAACTTGTTTTTTTCACCTTTCGCTGTAAAAACATGGTGATGATTGCCTTAATATCACGTTTACTTACAAACCCAACCGCAACCAGTGCCAGTATAAAAACAGCCACCAAAATAATCTTATAGGTAAGATTTAGCAGCAGTGATTCAAAAGAAAACACCTCCCCGAACCCCAGAAAGATCATCGAGATGAAAATCAACTTAACAATACCAAACCAATCCCACCGAACTGTAGACAACCGTTGAGACATCACAAACATGGCAATAAATACATATGAAAAAGAAAGCAACGTTGCTACTGCAGCACCAATAATCCCATACATCTGGATGAATATGTAGTTGAGAAGGAGGCAGATAACAGCGGCTGACGAGTGAATATAACCAATCACTCCTGTTTTTTTCTCAGCATAAAGAGGTGTAGCCATAACTCGCGCTAACCCATTCATCACATAAGCAAATGCAATAATGGGGACGACAACTGCCGCTGCATGATATTGAGGGGGTGTCATCACCTGCAATATTTCATCGATAAATATCGACAAGCTCAAAGCGAAAAAAACAAGCATAAAACCAAGGCCAGTCAATACTTTATTTAAAACTTCATCTCTTTCAGGATGACGATACACCTCAAACATTTTAGCACTCCAAACCAACAAAAAAGGGCCAATTAATAGTGGGCTAATCAAAAAACCAAACTTATACCCAATTGCATACAACCCCACTTCAACTAAGCTTGTCATTTCATTTAGGAAAAAACGATCAGATGAATTCAGAATAAACAATCCTATTACACCTGGAATCAGCGGTGCACTATAAACCACCATCTCCTTTGCAACAGCCGCATCATATCTAACACCAACCGATTTCATCGTCCAATACAACAAAACCAAACACACCCCACCCGAGACAATCGCATTCGCCAATAACACGCCAAAAATAGACATCTCAAGGAACACCACCATCCAAACAGTAAGACAAACCGTCAACAATACCTGCGTTAGTGTAATGACTACAAATAGCCTGCTCCTATCCTGAATCCGAATATACAGCAGCGGAATCTGGGTAATCACACTAAAAATAGAAGTTATAAAAACCGTCTGAAAAAGATAAGTGAAATCTGTGTTATCAAAAATCAGTAACGAAACCTTATCTGCAATAAAACTCAGGCTGACATAAAAAAAAATGGCTAGCGTTGCCACAATGATAATAGAAGTGCTTATTACCCTCTGTTTTTCTTCTGCCGTTTCGGCTGCATCATGATACCTCGCCACCGCGTGAATAAGTTGAAGGCCCAGAACCAAGGAAAGGACATCAACAGTCAAAACCAGCATTTCTAATACGCCATAATCCGCTGGTTCCAAGTAGCGAGTATAGAGCGGGATCAGCAAAAAACCGATCATCTTTGAAATCATTATCGCAAACCAATATATTGCCGAGTGAGATATCAGTTTTCTTATCACATGGCCAGAGCTACTCACAGAAAACCACCCCTATAGTATTTAACCATTTTTATATTTCGACCCCACTTTACTCGCCATTCCCCTATATTCCTCTGTCATATTTATCTCTATAGGCAATAACCCCAATGCAATGAATAAGAATAAAAAAAGAAAACAACAATGCTGAATATGCTTGTGATAAAAAAAAGCTGGCCACAAAAAAACCGAGTAATGCCCCCTTAAATCCAACAATGTAGTACTGAAATTCAAGAGCATTATTACCCTTATAACTTTTTGCATTAGCAAGTGTTTTTATCGAACAGAGGTACAACCAAACAAATACAAACAAGCCCAATATACCCAGCTCAGCGCCTACCTGGATCAAGGTGTTGTGAGCTGACTGATAACGCCCACCACTAATCATACCCTGTGCTGCGCTGAACGCACCAACGCCTACGCCGTAAGGATACTGCGTAATCAACTCAATCCCATCACCCCAAATTGCTAAACGCCCTTGCTCAGATGTCATATTATAATCTTCTGATGGATTAAAAATCGTGGCTATCCGGTTCCAGTATTCATCACTTGAAAACACCGCCAACGCCGTAACCGCAGAAAACACCAGAATTATCTTCTTAAATGAAAACCTAGAATGAAGTTCACCACCTTGGGTCGGCAGCCGGACAAACAACAAATAACCCGCCACAGCAATTAGGCCAAGAAACCCTCCTCTTGATCCTGTCAAAACAATGGCATACAACATAATTGCGATGACAAAACCATAGAGCATTTTATATCGAGTGCTAGCCATGATAAACAGTACAACCACCAGCGGTAGAATCGCAACCAACACCATCGCCAAATCATTTGCGTCAAATGTCATCCCAACACTAAGCCTTCCTGTTGCTCCCAAAGTTACAGTCGTGTAGGCAAGTGTTGCCCCGCTAAAAGCAAAACACTTAACATAAAAGGAGAGAGACCTAATGTCCTGCGTTGTTTTTACCAGCGCATAAAGAAGGATTGACGTGCTAAGTAGAGGGCCTGTTAAAAAATCAATACTCCTTGTTTTATATACTGAGACAGCAACACTTAGAACCGCTAACAGCAGATAAACCATACAAAGAATAACTGCTTTTTTGGGTGGCTTTATTGTTAAGTTTTGCTTGACTGGCCTCATAAACACCACAGCCATCAACGCAACCAACACCGTTATTTTCCCAATAGGCAGATACATCAAAATAGGGAAAAGTTCGTGTAGACGTCCTAATGTTACAAACAGGTAAACTGCCACCGCATAAAGAGCGAAACGAGACACTTGGCTAGTTTGTACATTATCAATCACTCGTATTTCCATCAAGATAGCTTACTATATGAGAGCCAGTTCGCGCACTAACAAGTGAGTGTGTCGGCAATGCTATTAAATGAGACGAAATAAAATCAGCGCCAGGAAAAATACCGCTGCAATTCAAACAAAATTGTTTAATTTGAGCCAGTTTATGCAGCCCTTGGGGGTACATTTGTGAAATCCCCAGCTCTCCTGGCAATAACTTTCCTTTCGCCGATAAATCAAAGCCACTATCAACGTAGCATGGAAATCTAATCGGACAGTACGCCTCTCCTAAGGGGGGCAACAACGAAATACCACTGCATTTTTTAAGCTTATTAATGTAGAAGCTAGCATTCACCTGCCGAACCCCTCTTAAGGCCGGAACTCTTTTTATCATTTTTTGAAGCAGCAATAGCCTAAACCCACCCATTTTCTTCACAGAAATATGCTCCGGATAAATAGTTTCCCCTATACCAAGAAATGGAAGTTTAGCCGGAAGCCAAAAAATATACGGCTGAATCAATACATCACTGATCATCATTGCAAACGCTGACTTGAGTTCCTGAACCCGAGCGGGATCTGAAAGCCTACTGTAAAGAGAGTTTATTGCCACACTAATATCATCACGATTCACCGCCAAAATGCCGCCACCGTTAGCACTAATGGGCTTACCACGACCAAAGCTATGGAGGGTAATATCAGAAAGCATCTGCCCTTGATCTGGGTCAACACCCGATTGAGCGGCATCTTCGACCAAATATGCGCCCACACTATCAGCAATTTTTCGTGCTTGATAAATATCGGCGCTTTTACAAAAAAAATGGGTGGATATTATGCA
>JALSJT010000122.1 GCA_026989175.1 Thiomicrorhabdus sp.
AAAAGGGGCGTTAAGAATGTTTGTTTGGGGCAGTATTGCGATGGCGCTTACTACCTCTGTTGGGTTAATATTTGGGGTGGCGGGTTAGTGCAATCTTTTTATGTTCATACTGGTAAAAAGGTACCAGTATAAAAGTCAAAATATCACTACTTCGCTTCTTCAATCATAGTAATAATGGTTTGTTCAACGTCTTGGGCAATGCTTACCAATCGATCATCGTCTGACAGTGCGGATAGCATGGCGGCCGGTTCAATCATGCCAATTTTAACTTGACCCGCTTCGGTATAAACTGAAATACGGCACGGTAATGCCATGTTTAAACGCATATCAATCGCTAAGACTTGTGCCGCTTTAACGGGGTTACACACTTCAAAAACTTTACACTCTTCAGCAAACTCAATGCCTTTACTGCGTAAGGTTCCGCCTAGGTCGTGAATGTGCAGTACGCCAAATTTATGGTTCGCAACCGCTGCTTCTAAATCGGTTACCGCTTGTTCAAATGATTTATTGGTTTCTACGATGTAATACATGGTTTTATCCTCAAAGAAATTAATGTGCTTGATGAATCATAAGTATTTTTTTAAATACATCTGGGTCTTTAATTTGCGTCATTTCACCTTCACGTGGAATGTGTTTGTCTTGTAAGCGTGATAAAAAGAAACGCAAGGCGGCTAAACGCAAAGCGGCTGGCCAAGCTTGTTGCTCTACTTTGGTTAATGGTCGCTTGCTTTGATAGGCGTTGAGCATGGTTTGTATTTTGTGTTCATCAAACTGAATCGCTTCAGGGTTGTCTGAATGAACACGACACCAGTCATTGACCATCACCGCTAAATCGTATAAAAAAGAGGAGTGACACGCATAGTACAAATCAATAATACCTGAGAGCGTATCACCATCAAACAGTGCATTGTCACAAAAAAGATCGGCATGTGTGACCCCTTTTGGACAGTGTTCCCAATCAATACCATTTTGAAAATTTAATTCACTCTCAATTAACTGTTTTTCGTCATCGGCTAAATGGTTGGCAATCGCTTGATAGGTGTTTTGCATCCAGTCCAAATCACGATCATTGGCACGAAACTGATCGTACTCTAATCCCGCCAAGTGAAATGCCGCCAACTGTTCGCCCATTACGCCACACTGCACAACCGAAGGATTTTCTACCCCCCCGCCTGTTAGTCGCTCGACCAGCGCGGCGGGTTTGCCACACAGCTCTTTTAAATAGCCGTTTGATCGGGTTGGCATCGGGTGTGCGGTCGGAATATTATGTTCCGCCATAAACGCCATAATATTTAAAAAATAGGGTAACTCTTCAAAGGAGTGGTGTTCAAAAATAGTCAACACAAACTGTTGTGGCTGACCATCCTTTACCGTATTCACAAAATAGTTGGTATTTTCAATGCCTGCACTGATGCCCTCAAAACTGTCTAAAGTACCGACCTCATAGTCTTTTAGAAATTCAATCAGTTGGTTTTGTTCAACAACGGTATAAACGGACATAAAGTAAAGTCTCTTAGAACGGGCGAATAGTTGGTAAAATAGTGCAACAAATTTTACCATATTAGGCAACAAAATGACTGAATCGACACCACAAATCCACACCAACCCAGATAGCCCCTTTATTTTAGTGGATGGTTCTTCCTATCTTTTTAGAGCCTTTCATGGCATGCCACCGCTTACCAATAGTAAAGGGCAAGCCACGGGTGCGATTTTTGGGGTCATTAATATGTTGGGAAAACTGCTGGAAAAATACCAACCTGAAAAAATGGCGGTTATTTTTGATGCCAAAGGGCCAACCTTTCGTCATGAGATGTACTCGGAATACAAAGCACATCGCCCACCGATGCCGGATGAACTGCGCTCGCAAATTGAACCGATTCATGAAATTGTAAAAGCCTTAGGCTTGCCTTTATTGGTGATTGACGGCGTAGAGGCCGACGATGTGATGGGCACCTTTGCCCAACAAGCGACCGAGGCAAAACACGATGTCTTAATCTCCACAGGCGACAAAGATTTAGCGCAACTGGTGAATGAACACGTGACACTCATTAACACCATGAATAATACCTTTTTAACCCCCGACTCTGTGGTGGAAAAATTTGGCGTACGCCCCGATCAAATTATCGACTATTTGGCGCTCGTTGGCGACAGCTCCGATAACATTCCTGGCATTCCAAAGTGTGGCCCTAAAACCGCCGTTAAATGGTTAACCTCATTTGGCAGCGTCGATAATGTTATTGCCAATGCCCCTATGATTGGCGGCAAGATTGGCGAACACCTGCGTAACAACATCGACCAACTGTTGCTGTCACGAAAACTGACCACCATTAAATTGGACTGCGATTTACCCGTGAACTTGGACGACATTCAACGCCACCCTGCGGATATGGAACGCTTGCAAGCACTGTTTGC
>JALSJT010000123.1 GCA_026989175.1 Thiomicrorhabdus sp.
CATGATCTTCATTGGGTGTCCATCCTAGGTCAATGTGCCCTTGACGACTTTCGTAGCTCGAACGAACTTCATCGCCATTGCCATCGGTATAGTTATCCGCAGACTTTTTAGAGCCTTGCAGCACGATATACCCTTTATCGCCCCCCGCGGCGACGCGGGCATTGATGTCTTGAGTGAGTCCATTGGACGAGGTGCCTAAATTGATTTGACCTTGATACGGTTTATCGGCTTCAAAAGTGGGTGCATTACGTTCAAACAGTACCGTTCCCCCCGACCCACCTGAGCCATAAGTGACCGAATTAACCCCTTTAATGACTGTGATACTGTCATAACTACTGAGTTCCGTATAAGCAGTAGGTGGATCCATTCTATTCGGGCAACCGCCTTCAATTTTTGCGCCGTCTAAAAAGATGTTGAGTTGAGAAGCTTGTTGACCATTAATATTTAAGTCAACACCGTGTCCGCCCATTCGAGAGGCTTCAACGCCATTAATTTGGCGCAGTGCCGTGCTGGTTTCGGAGTTGGCTGTTTGTAAGATATTGGTTATCGGTACGCTGGTTTCTAGCGGAACCGTCGCTGAGTCAGTAATTGTAACAGGTAGTAATTGAGTAGTGTTATCCTGTGCATGCACCATAGAGCTGGATGCGAGAAGCGATAAAATGGCAATTGTGAGCTTTTTAGGGGTTGGATTGAAGGGGGTGCTTTTTGCCATTTTATTTATCCTTATGAATCTTATGATTTTTATTGCGTATATTGTATTTGGTTTTTCTTATGACAGGTTCAAGAAAACCGTGAGAGTTTACCTTAGAGTATGACGATAATTATTGGCAAGCCTTAAAAAAAGAGTAAGGCTTGATATTCGTCAACTTTAAGGAAGCCGTAAACCGCACTGTTTGGGGTGTTATAATGGCGCATTTATCATAACCATCACCTAGGAACTGAGTTCATGCCACAAGAAATTTTACGCCGTGTATTAACTGCCCCTGTATACGATGTTGCCGATGAGACCCCTTTAGAGCTTGCGCCGTTGATTTCAAAGCGCGTGCAGAATCAAGTGTGGTTAAAGCGAGAAGATTTGCAGTCGGTGTTCTCATTTAAATTGCGTGGCGCCTATAACTGCATGATTCACTTAACGGATGAACAAAAGGCGGCGGGAGTCATTGCGGCTTCAGCGGGCAATCACGCACAAGGCGTGGCATTGTCTGCGACTAAATTGGATATGAATGCAACCATTGTGATGCCAAAAACCACGCCACCGATTAAGGTGGATGCCGTCAAACGTTTGGGGGGCACAGTGATATTAGAAGGCGACTCTTACGATGAAGCCTCTGCCTTTGCGAAAATATTGGCTAAAAAAGAGCAGTTAACCTTTATTCACCCTTATGACGATTTAAATGTCATTGCTGGGCAAGGCACCATTGCATTGGAGATGTTGCGCCAACAACAGAAACCGTTTGATGTGATTTTTGTGGCAGTAGGTGGAGGGGGGTTAATTTCTGGTATTGCAGCGGTTATGAAACAGGTGTTTCCGCAAACCCGTATTATTGGGGTGGAGCCTGAAGATGCCGCGTGTATGACGGAAGCGTTGAAGGCGGGAGAGCGTGTGGTGCTGGATCAAGTCGGCATTTTTGCCGATGGGGTCGCAGTCGCACAAGTGGGCGAAATTCCGTTTCGGATTGCACAAACTTGTGTTGATGAGATGGTTACCGTTAAGACCGATCAAATTTGTGCCGCCGTCAAAGATATTTTTGAAGACACCCGTGCCATTGCGGAACCCGCAGGCGCTCTCGCATTAGCGGGAATGAAGCAGTTTGTAGAAAAATATAATGTATCAGGGTTAGAGATGGCGTGCATTGTCAGTGGCGCCAACATGAATTTTGATCGGTTGCGTCATATCTCGGAACGTACCGAATTGGGTGAGAAGCGTGAAGCGATTTTTGCCGTGACCATTGATGAACGTCCAGGAAGCTTTAAACAGTTTTGTGAACTACTAGGCAAACGTCGTGCCATTACCGAATTTAACTACCGTTACTCAGACAGCGAGCAAGCGGTGGTGTTTGTCGGCATTCGAACCGAAGGCGGAGAGGCTGAGAAACAAGCGATCTTAAGTTCATTGCAAGAACAATCGTACCCCGTACAAGACATGACCGATAATGAGATGGCGAAACTGCACTTACGTTTTATGGTCGGTGGGCAAGCCCGTGGTGTGGAGAATGAGCTGATCTATCGCTTTGAGTTTCCGGAACGTCCTGGGGCGTTATTGCAGTTCTTAATCCATTTAAGCAAAGAGTGGAATATTAGCCTGTTTCATTATCGTAACCACGGAGCCGCTTATGGTCGCGTGTTGATCGGGGTGCAAGTGCCGCCTGAACAACAAGAGGACTTTGAAGTCTACTTAAACAGTTTGGG